>NZ_JBHWZJ010000015.1:0-43798 GCF_042728415.1 Streptomyces sp. NPDC060198
GGTCCCGCCCCCCCCCCCGGAAGTTTCCCTGCCGTTCCTCCTCCGCACGCCTTGCCTGGCTACGCTCCCCCGGCCCGGTCCTGCCCAGGAGAGGTACGTCCATGAGCGCCTTGGTCCACCGCACCTCACCGCGGCCCCGGACTGTCCCACCGTCGGGCAGGCAGCAGCAGGACCGGAGCCGGGGCGCGAGCCCGTACGGCGACCCGGCGCAGCGTGCTCTCCTCTCGATCCAGTCCAGCGCCGGCAACCGGGCCGCGACCGCGATGGTGCAGCGCGCCAGGGAAGAGTCGGCGGAGCCCCAGGGCCCGGCGAAGTCGAACGTCAACACCACCTCCCGATGGGCGAGATACCGGAACCGGGCCGCCGCAGGTCTCGACAAGCTCAAGAAGAACTTCGAGTTCACGGACACCTTCGTCAAGGGCATCCAGGTCCCCACCAACGCGGGCTTCACCCAGCACGCCTCCGCCACGGCCGACGCGGGTCTCAAGCACTCCGCCGCCGGCTCGGGGGCCGGCGCAGCCGGGGAAGGCGTCCTCGCGGAGGCCCTCGGCGCGGCGACCAGTGGCATGGAAGCGCGCACGGCCGCGCAGAACATGCGGAAGCACAAGGACGGGGCCGCCCATCACGTGGCGAGGAAGAAGTTCATCTCCAAGACGTCCGACGCGTTCGTCAGCGCCGCCAGCTCGATCAACAACTCTCTTGCCCTCACCAAGGAGATGACCAAGGTCACGAAGGCGACGGGCGCCCTGGCGGCATCCGAGGTCAGTGGGGTCAGCGCCGGCATCGTCGGCGGGGTGAAGGGCACGCGCGCCGCGACCCGCACCGCGCTGACGGCCCGCAAGCACCAGGCACTGAAGGCCATCGAGAAGCCCGACCGTGTCGACGACGCGGACCTGAACCGGCTGGTACGGACGCGGAACGAGGCCGACATGGCCTTGGCCAGGGCGATCGCCGCGATGGATTCCCTGTGGGACGACGAGAACGGGCTGGAGGGCCTGCCCACCGCCATCGACACGGCCTTGTCGGCGTTGGGCGGCGCCCGCGAAGCCGCCGTCGAGTTCCGGCAGGCGGAAGACAAGAACACGTTCAACACGGCGGTCGACTACGCCATCGGCAAGCAGAAGAACAAGATGGCCAAGCAGGCCGTCACGGCGGTGGGCGAGGGCGCCAAGGCCGCGGGTGGTGTCGTGACGGCGGTCGCCGCCACAGCGGGAGCGGCCGGGCTCGCGAGCAATCCGGTCGGCTGGGGCATCGCCGCGGCTGCGGCGGGTCTCATCTTCGGCGTCGCCGCCTACAAGGGGGTCCGCGCGGGCACGAAGCGCTACGACGGGGCCCGCCACCCCGAACGCTGGGCCGCGGAAGGGGAGACCCCGAAGGAACCCGCCACCCGCGAGGACGCGTTGAGGGAGTCCCTGAAGTTCTGGAAGAAGGTGGGGAACGGCCAACGCCAGGCCATGGCGCGCGACATCTACGCCTTGGCGGCGGGGCCGGACATCAAGGGGAGCGACACCACGACGGCGGAGATGCGGGAATCGGCCAGATCCCTCCTCAAGGTCCTCAAGGCAGGCCCCGAGAAGCAGAAGCTGACCCCGGAGGAATGGGCGATCTCTCTCAACGACCCCGCCAGGACCGGCGAATGGATCAAGGAGATAGCGGAACAGCTGTCCTCCGCGTGACCGGGCGGACGCGCCCGTTTCGGGCACCCCGGGCCGAGCCGGTGCCGGGGCGGTGAGCCGAGCCGGTGCCGGGGCGGTGGGCGGTGCCGGGGCCGGGGCGGTGGGTCGGGCCGGGGCGGTGCCGCGGTGGATCGGGGCCGGGCCGGTGGATCGGGGCCGGGCCGGTCGGCCGATCGCCGGGCGCACCGCGAGCAGATGCTCCGCTCGTCGACCGCCGAGGAGGGTTCGCGCCGCGGCGGGAGCCCGGCAACCGTACGGCGTCCGGTCCGGCCGCCCGGTCACGTGCGCTGACGGCGCCCGGTGACGGGGCCGATGGCATGGGGCCGCCCCCGGGCGGCCCCTCAACGGGGCAGCTGTCCCTCCCGGTTGATCTCCGTGACCCGCGCACGCAGCACCACGCCGGGTGGTGCCGGCTGCACCGCTTCCGGCGGACAGTCCCACTCCGTACCGCCACCGGGCGGACGCAGCAGGATGTTCGGCCCCACTCGGCCCATCACCCGCCCGACCTTGCCCGACCGAGCGTCGACCGCGAACGATCCACGCTCCGGCACACACGGCTCAAGCCTTTCGACCGACATGTTCCACGCCCTCCTTCACCTGGGCGTTCTCCCCTTCGAGCCCCCTCTTCATGCGTTCCGGCGCCGCAGGGCGATCCGCAGCGACGGCGACGCGAGCCCGACACCCGCCAAGCCGCTTCTCAAACGTGCCACGGCCTCCTCCGCCACTCGCAGGTTCCCCTCGGCCGACGTGCGTTGACCGGTCGTCTTCGGGGGCTCATTCCTTCCACACCGAGTACAGCCCCGGGCGCCGAAGGACTCCCCCACGCGTCGTACCCCAAGGCCCCGTCCCGCGGGTCTATCGTGAACGCATGGCCACTCCCGAACTCATCCGTATCGTCTCCCGCGACTCCCCGATGGCCCTGGCCCAGGTGGAGCGGGTCCGGGCCGAACTCGCTCTGCTGCACCCCGGTATCGCCACCGAGGTCGTGCCCGTGAAGACGACCGGGGACAAGTGGCTGGGGGACCTCTCCCAGGTGGAGGGGAAGGGGGCGTTCACCAAGGAGGTGGACGCGGCGCTGCTCGCCGGTGAGGCCGATCTCGCGGTGCACTGCGTGAAGGACGTACCGGCGGACCGGCCGCTGCCGGCCGGCACGGTGTTCGCGGCGTTCCTGAAGCGGGACGACGTACGGGACGCCCTCGTGCACCCTGGTGGGCTCACGCTCGACGAGCTGCCGGAGGGTGCGCGTATCGGGACCTCGTCGGTGCGCCGGATCGCGCAGTTGGCGGCCTCGCACCCGCATCTGGAGTGCGTACCGTTCCGGGGCAACGCCAACCGGCGGCTGGAGAAGCTGGCGGCGGGCGAGGCGGACGCGCTGTTGCTCGCGGCGTCCGGGCTGGCGCGTATCGGGCGTACCGACACCATCTCCGAGGTGCTGTCCACGGAGGCGATGTGCCCGCCGATCGGGGCCGGGGTGCTCGCGCTCCAGTGCCGTGAGGGCGATCACGCGACGATCGAGACGGTCAGCGGCCTCAACCACGCTTCCACTTATCGGGAAATGACTGCCGAGCGGATGTTCCTGCACGTGCTCCAGGGGCACTGCAACAGCCCGATCGCCGGTTACGCCACCTCCCGGAGCGGCGGCGAACTCTCCTTGCGGGCCTGCGTGTTCACCCCGGACGGCAAGACGGTCCTGAACGCCCATGAGTGGGCCGGCCCGCTCGATCCCGCCACCCTCGGCACCTCCGTCGCGGTCACCCTTCTCCGTCAGGGCGCCCGCGAGCTGATCGACTCCATCGCGCACTGAGGGCGACGGCCCGTGCGGGAGGGATGGCGGCGTGGAACTGAACGGGGACCGGGTCCTGTTGCGGCCGGCGGCGGACGGTGATGCCGAGATCCTGGACAGGGTGGTACGCGAGCCCGAGGTCGCGGCGTGGTGGTCGCCGCCCCCGACCAGCTACCAGGACAAGCTGGCCATCGTCTTCGAGGGCGAGGTCATCGGCGCCATCCAGTTCAGCGAGGAGACAGACCCGCAATTCCGCCGGGCCGGTATCGACATCTTCCTGACGGCCAGGCTCCGCGGGCGAGGGCTCGGCGCCGACGCCGTCCGGACGCTGGCCCGGTGGCTGGTGCGGGAACGCGGCCACCACCGGCTCACCATCGACCCCGCGGCGGCCAACACCGCGGCCATCCGCTGCTACGCCAAGGTCGGGTTCCAACCGGTGGGCGTCATGCGGGCGTACTGGCACAACGAACACTCGGGCGCCTGGGAGGACGGTCTGCTGATGGACCTGCTCGCGGACGAGCTGGCCTGAGCGGCGTCCGGGCGGCGCCCTGGCCCCTCACGCCGGTGGCGCCCCCGCGCCCGTGCGGCCGGACAGCATCACATGATGGAGCTCCGCCCCGGCGCCGCCGGGACGCGCCTCACCGACCTTCCGGTAGCCCCACTTCCGGTAGACGGCCGGGGCCGTCCCGCTCGCCGGGTTGACGTTCAGGAGCACTCGCTCGACCCCGATGCCGTCGAGCAGCGCCGTGTGCAGCCTCCGCGCGACGCCGCGTCCGCGCCACGGCCCCCGCACGGCGAGTTCCAGGAGCCCGAAGGTGCGGTGCCCGTCCTCGCGCCGCATGTCGTCGGGGACGGGTTCGGTCAGCTCGTCCCACCACACGGCGTCGGGCCCGAGCGGGTGCCCGTACGCCATGCCGATCGGCACGCCGCTCCCGGTGCGGGCCAGGACGGCGCGGAAGCCGGGGTTACGGGTCAGTACGGGGAAGCGGCGGAAGGCGGCGTCGACCTCGTCCTCGGTCTCGTCGTAGGGCGGCTCGGCGAACGCTTCGGCGTAGATCAGCCTGAACTCCCCCGCCGCGCGCAGCGCGCCCGGCCCGTCCAGGCGCTCGGCCCCGATGGTCTCTCGCGGCATTATTCGATGCCCCCCTCCCGAACGGTGGCGCGTCGTCGAACGGGGCAGCTCGGCACCACCGTTGTCAGTTGCCCACGGTACTTTCCCGCCCATGGGGATCTATCTGGTCAGTGTGGGTGCGCAGGAGTGGTTCGACGCCGAGGAGGACGGGTGGGGCGACGTCTCGTCCGCACTCGCGGGGGACCTCGCGCGGCGGGGCCTGCCGCCCTTCACCGACCTGCCCGAGGAGCCGGAGTTCGAACGCGGCTCGGGACAGGCCTTCGAGGAGAAGCTGACAGGGTCCATGGACGGCTTCGTCGACCTGTGCGAGGCGCACCTGTCGCGGGAGGAAGCGGAGACCCTGTACGGGTGGTCGGTACTCGTGCCGTTCTCCCTGGAGGAGCAGATCTGGCTGCCGACCCCCGCTCCGTACTCCGACGAGACCTTGGTGGTCGGCGCTCCGCAGGCGCTGGCGCTCGCTGAGCGGCTGGCGGAGGCCGTCGGTCTGCCGGACGAGGTCCCCGGTACGAGCGACAACCTCGAACTGACCTCGTGGTTCCGGGACGAGGAGGTCGAGGAGCGGTCCACGGCGGCCGCGGTCCGCCCGGGGCGGTGGAGCGAGGACCTGGACACGGCGTTCTACGTCGCCCTGTACCTGCGCGCGGCACAGCACTCGATACGTCGCGGCTGCCCCATCGTCCTCACCTGACGTCGAGAGAGGAGACCGTCGTGGGCACCTGGGACACCGGCCCCTTCGACAACGACACGGCCGCAGACTTCGCCGACACCCTCGACGACACCGCCCCGGAGGCTCGCGAGGCCCTGGTGAGAGCCGTTCTCGTCCGCACGATCGACGCGACGGACTGGCTGCGGGAAGCGGAAGCGGCGGTGGCCGCCGCCGCGCTGATCGCGGCGCAATGTCCGGGAGGGGACCCCGTCGACACGTCCTACGGGCCCAGAGCGCCCACGCCCCGGTTCCCCTCCGACCTGCGAGCACTCGCCGACGAAGCCGTCGCCCGGGTCGCCACCGCCGAGGAGGGTCCGTCCTCGGACTGGACCGACCAGAAGGCGTGGGAGCGGTGGCAGGCCATGCTCGCCCGGCTCCGTGCGGTGCTAGCTCCTTCGCCGCCGACCATCGCCCTTTTCGACGTCGAGCCGTGACCGAGCGAAATGTCGAACCGAAGCGAAATCCCCTTCGAGGCATGACACTAAAGAGTGAATCTCACCCGTCGCCCGGCTTCTCGTACCGCCAGAAGCAAGCCACAACCGAGCTTATAAGCGGCCCACTTCGCCGCTCGCCGCAGCCTCTTCCGCCCCTGCGCACCCCCTCGGCCCCACCCGCACGCGTGCCGGAGCTCTTTCGGGGCCCGAAGCTCCGCTTGGCGGATACGCAACACGTTCCGAGGGCTCCACGCAGGGCATTTCGCTGTCGGCGAGACATGGCGCCCGGCGGGTGGGGCGTCCGTAGCTTCGGAGCGCTGAACCGAAGTGTCCGGAGTGTGCGGAAGACAGGGGAGCACCATGGGAACGCTGGAAGGCAGAACCGCCGTCGTGACGGGCGGCTCCCGGGGAATCGGCCGAGGCATCGTGGAACGGCTCGCGCGGGAGGGCGCCGAGGTCGTCTTCAACTACGCACAGAACACCGAGGCGGCCGAGGAGGTCGTCCGTACCGTCGAGGAAGCCGGCGGCCGGGCAAGGGCGTTGAAGCTCGACCTGGCGGAGTCCGGGGCGGCCGAGAAGCTGATGGAGGCGGCCGAGGAGCAGTCTTCGGGCGGCGTCGGCATCCTGGTGAACAACGCGGCGCTGAGCTTCATGCCGGCGCCGCTCGCCGCGATCGAGGAAGACGTCTTCGAGCAGGCGTTCGCGGTGAACACGAAGGCCGCGTTCCTCACCCTGCGGTACGCGGCACGGCACATGCCGGACGGTGGCCGGGTCATCAACATCTCCACCCTCAACACCCTGCGCCCGGCCCCGGGCATCGTGCCCTACCTCGTCAGCAAGGGCGCCCTGGAACAGCTCACCGCCGGTGCGGCGATCGAACTGGGCGCGCGCGGGATCACCGTCAACACCATCTCCCCCGGCGCCACCGACACCGACCTGCTGCGGGGCACCAACCCGCCCGAAGCCCTGGCCACCATCCCGACGATGACCCCGCTCGGGCGCCTCGGAACGCCCGCCGACATCGCGGCCGTGGTCGTCTTCCTCTCGGGCGACGAGGGCCGCTGGATCACCGGCCAGAACATCCGGGCCACCGGCGGACTGGGCTGAGGCTGAGGCGCCCTTCGTGAACGGGCCCCGCACCCGCCCGGCCCCGGTGCCGCACCGGCGCCGGGGGTCGGGCGGGTGTCCGCTGCTCAGATCGAGTCGGCGAGCTTGCCGAGCACGGCAGCACTCGCCTGCGTGTCGTGACTCAGCCGGACCGCGTGGTGCGGCAGCACCGCGAGGCGGGAGGCCACCTCGGCGCGGGCACTCTCCCGGCCCCCGCCGTCGATGCCCTGAGCGAGTCCGAAGACGTCCGGGTAACGGTCCTCCGTGGCGCCCGACATGAAGTCGCCCTCCCCCAGCGTGCGGGCGCCGTCGGCCAAACCCGGCGCCGAGTCGGCGATGACCTGGGGGAAGAGGAGGGCAGCGGCCGTACCGACCGTGGCCAACGGCACGTCGAACAGGTGGGGGAACTGGTCGGGGAACACCTGGACCTTCCGCTCTCGTCCCTTCCCGTCCCGGAGCGGGGTGGGGTCGCCCGCGAGCAGCGCCGCTGTCACCGACCTGTGCTGGGTCGGGTGGAAGCCTCCTCCGGTCCGCAGGTGCTCGCGCGCGGTCGCGAACCAGTCCAGCGAGTCGAGCAGGCCGAGACCGAGGGCGGCGGCGGACGGCCACGGTACGACTTCGACATCGCGGTCACCGATCGGCCGTGCGAGGACCCGGTCGTTGGCCAGAAGCTGCCACCCGTTCGAGGCGAGCAGCAGGGCCGTGGTGGTCTTCCCCGCTCCCTTCTCGCCGAAGGTGAGGAGGGTCGCGTTGTCGTCCGGCCTGACCACGGCGGAGGAATGCAGTACCGCCCACCCGTCCCGCAGAAGCTGCCCCCGAGCGACCTCCCGCGCGAGGCGCGCAGCCGAGAGAGCGAGCTTCCACACGTCCGTACCGGCGAGGACCAAGCGCCTGGAGGACGGCGTACTGCGGTACGCGATCCCCTCGCCGGGAGAGGTGGCGACGACGTCATCACCGTCGCGGGCCACCACCAGCGGGTGCTTCGCGTAGCTGACCGTTCCGGTGGGCCGCCCGTCCCCGACGAGGAGGGAGATCGCCTCGTACGCGGCAGGGTCGAGATCGGCGGTCACCACGGAGTCGCCGTGGACGCCGTCCGCCTCCGTCGCGGCGGCGTTCCACCACTGGCCGAAGTACCGCAGGGCCCAATCCGTGACATCGGCGCGATTGCTCAGCACCGTGACGGCCGCCGTGGCGGCTTCGAGTCGGATAGCGCTGGTCATGATGCGATCCTTTCGGCGGTACCGGGGAAGTGGGCGTACGCGTCCCGAGAGCTGCCGGCGACAGAATCGAGACGCGGTCGTCCGGATCGGGTGAGCTGGGGCGGTGTGGGGCGGGCAGGGTGCAGCCTTGCCGTCGATGAACCCATGGAGTGTGCGCACGCGGGGGAGCCCATGCCTGACCACCCCGAACCGGGCGGGACCATCCCCGCGCGCGCGGGGAGCGCAAGGCGCCCTCGTCGAGGTCGTGCAGCTCGTTGGGACCATCCCCGCAGGCGCGGGGAGCACGTCAATGTCTGGCAATCGGCCGTGCCCGTACTGGGACCATCCCCGCACGCGCGGGAGGCACTCCTCGTGCTGCCGTACGGCGTACGGGGTGTCGGGACCATCCCACGCGCGCGGGGAGCACGTTCGGGCTGCGCATGCCCACATCGAGCGCACGGGTCCATCCCCGCATGCGCGGGAGCACAAACCCACTCCTCCGCCCGCTGTCTTCAGCGCGGGACCATCCCCGCACGCGCGGGAAGCACGAGAGGACATCGTCGTCTCCCAGCCCGGCGTGGGGACCATCCCCGCGCGCAGGGAGCACCTGGAGCGCATCCGGCGCACCATCGAGGTCGGGGGACCATCCCCGCACGCGCGGGGCGCACTCTTCCTCGTCCGGGACGTTACGACGCCGGAAGGCCGAGGGAGGCCGACTTCACCGAGTCCGGCATGAAGCCCGTGTCGACTCCCCGGTTTCAGGACACCTCGCGGCCCGTCACGTCGCACTCGTACCCAGCGGCTGCCACCCGCGCCGCCGTTGCTGCTGCGGACGGACCCTCCCGAACTCCGGCCACGCCGGCCGGGAGGGACCGCCCGTACCCTGGGCACCGTGCCTTCCACCGATCTGTCTGCCGCCGCGCGGGTCCGGCCCCTCGGGGCCGCTGCACTTTCCAGGTCAGTCCGCCCCTGGGACTCGGCTTCGCCGCCGCCACCCTCCCGGTGATGATGCTCGCCTTCTCGAACCACCGCCGCGACGAAGCCCGCGAGAGATGACGACGCCCACCGTGACCGTGCGGCCCGAACCGCCTACTGTGCAGGTCAGCTCACACACGGCACACGGGATTCGTCCCGCGCTGCCCGCGCCCCAGGGCGGAACACGTCCCAGGGCGGTGCCATCGGCCCTCCCGCACCACCGGTCAAGCCCCGCCGTCCCTCCCGAGAAGAGATTCCGATGCCCCAAGCGCCCGCCCTCATAGGCAAACTCGCGGAATCCGCCATGGGGCGCCGAGCGCGGGTACTCGATGTGCAGCACCCCGCCCCCGGTTTCGTCGAACTCACCTTGCACGCCTCGGCCCCGCCCGGCGGCTGGCAGCCCGGCCACGAGATCCAGTTCCGAGTGGCCCCCACCCTGAGCCGCCGCTACACGGTACGGACCGTGGGCGGGCCGGACGGAGAAACCGGCGGCAGCGGCTCCGAGGCCGAGCGCATAGGTGTTCTCGCCAGCACCGAGTCCCAGGGCCCCGGCGCCACTTGGGTGAGCCGCCTGCGGGCCGGTACCGGGACCGTGATTCTGGCCGCCCGGCACCGGCCGTTGCGCGAGACCGGGGCCCGGCGCCTCTACCTCGGCGACGGCTCCACCCTCGGCACCATCGACGCCTACGCCCGGGTGGACGAACAGTCACTCGTCGCCATCGAGGTGCCGGAGCCCGCAGTCGACGCCTTGGCGGCCCGCTGGCCCCGGTACCACTTCCTGCCCATCACCAAGGGGCCAGGCGACGCGTTGTTCTTCTGGCTCGAACGGGCAGCCGGAGAGGGCGAGTTCGCGCGGCTCGACGGGGCGATGCTGCTGGGGCACGCCCAGTCCATCCAGCGCCAGCGCGCGGCCCTGGTCGACAGCCGGATACTTCCCCGCCGCGCGGTCACCACCAAGCCGTACTGGTCCACCGGCAAGGCCGGGCTCTGACAACTCCCGCCCCGGCACCCGGCACCCGAGACCCGGAGCCAACGACCCGGCACCCGGAGCCCCCGCCCGCCCCCGACGCGTACGCCCTACCCGGCGGCGGGAGCGACCGGTCCCCGGGCGATCAGGACGTCGGCGCTGTGGTGCCAGCCCAGGGAGGAGTAGAGGAGCTGGCCTTCCTCGCTGGCGATGAGAAGGCCGGTTCGGGCGCCCTGGGACACCGCGGCCTCCGCGAGGGCGCTCATCATGGCGCGGCCCAGGCCGCGTCGGCGGTGCGCGGGGCTCGTCTCGATGCGATCGGCGATCGCGTCCTCGCCGACCACGGCGATGGTGCCGCGCGCCGCCACCTCGCCCGAGGGGTCGTGGACGGTGACGACCGTGAGGGGGCCGTCCGTGCGGACCTCGCACCGGTACGGCTCGGCGACCGCGTGCTTCGGGTGTTCGCTCAGATCGGTCGCCATGAGCCACTCGGACCGGTGGACCAGCTCCAGCCCGGCCGCCCCGACGATGGTTTCGACCTCGGCGGTACGCAGTGTGGGCACGGTGAGCCAGGTGATCTTCCGTGCGGCGGCTACGGTCGCGGCGAGCCGTGCCACGGACTCGGGCGCGTCGTCCGCGCGCAGGGCGAACACCTCCACCTCGCGGCCGGGCTGGTCGCACGCCGACCGCAGCCCGTCCCCGGCAGGCCCGACCGGCTCGGCCTCGGGCAGGCCGCGTGCGACGGTCCAGCCGTGCAGCCAGCGTCGTATCAGCCCTGATTCGATCTTCGTCATCCGGCGATTAGAGCACGCACCACCCACAAGGGGTGCGGGTGCCTGCGCCGCCCCGCGTGGGCGGGCACCGGCGGCGCGGTGGCCGACGCCCCAGGGGCGCGAACTCCACCATGGCGCGCCCCTTCTGCCCCAAGGCGCTAGCCCGATCGAGGGACAGCCCTCAGTCGCGCCCCCGGCCCGAAGCTCAAGCGGCGAGATTCGAGCGCTCTTTCACAGGAATGGGTGGAGGGGACTGTTTTCCCACCCACCCACCCTGGCCACCAAGGCCGCTCACGGGCGTCGTTCACGGGCGTCGTTCACGGACGTCGTTCACGGACGTCGCTTACGGACGTCGCTTACGGAAGCGCGTCCACGGAAGGCGCCACCGGCGGCCGACCGGACCTGCCCGCCCACACGTCCCGGCCGCCCCGCGTCACCCTCGGGCGTTCCTTTAACTCCCCAGGGTTGACCATCCGTGACCGACTTGCCACGCAGGGTGCCGACGATCTAGCGTTCGCCTCAACTCAGACCACACATGAGTCGACCCCTGCCGGTGCTGCGAACACCGAACAGGGGCCTGACCAAAAAGATCGAAAGAAGCGATCCCCATGGCTGCGGCCCAGCTTAGTACTGCCCCCTGCCCCCCGCACGGCTCCGTGCCCCGCACCCCGCATCCGATGTCCAATCCGGGATACGGCAAGCGTTCGGCCCCGAACCAGAAGCCCTCCTCCGTACGCGATTTCGACCATCTGCCGCCGCGCGAGGCGGCCGTCGCCGCGTACATCGACCTGCTGCCGGACGGCGCGGACATCTCGGTGAAGACCCTCGCCAAGGTCCTCCCCTACGGCCAGTGCGCGATCGGCACGGTGCTCCGGAGGCTCCAGGCGGCAGGCCACCTGCACCGGGACGGCATCGTCGTCGCCAACGAGACCCAGCTGCTCTGGGTGACCCGTACGCACTTCTCCCGTACCGCCCGCGACGCCGACTGGTGGGAGGCGTTCGTGCGGGGCGACGTACCGCCGGAAGCCCGACGCCCTTCGCGTTCCCGTGCGTTCATCCTGCTCGCCGCGCTCGGCCGGGCCAACCCGGCGCTGTCGTTGTCGGCCGCCGACTGCGCGATGCTGGAACCGCAGGTCACCGAGTGGTTCGAACGCGGCGCCGACGAGAACGAGTTGCTCCACGCGCTCACCTCCGGCCTGCCGACCGCCGTCCACCACGCGGCCTCCCTCGTCCGCCGCCGCCTGGCGGACAAGCTGCCCCCGGTCCGTATCGCGACCCCACCGCCCCCGCCCGTGCCGTCCGGCCGGTACCCCGCCGAGTGCCGCGAATGCAAGGCGCCCGGCCCCGGAGACGCCATGCCCGACGGCCTCTGCCGCCCCTGCCGGGGCGACCTCGCGCCCCTCGCGGGCCCGCCCGGCACGGTCCCGCACGACGACGTGAGCAGCCGTGTGTCCCAGGTCCGCGCGAACATGGTCCCCCGCCAGGACCGCCCCCGGGGCCGGGCCGGGGTGACCGTCCGGCGACGGGGCGCCCAGAGCCGTACGACCCCGCCGAACAGCGCGAGTTGAGCGCCTTCCCCTTCATCCGTTCCGGTCACCGTTCCCGGAGCGCGTTGAGGCGGGCGGCCTGGCGGGTCAGGTGGTCCCGTTCGGCGAGGTCGGTCGCCCGGTGCGCGGCCTCGGCGTACAGCCGTGCGGCCGTCACCGGGTCGCCGTCGCGTTCATGGAGGTACGCCGCCACGGCGGTGTGGCGCGGCAGCGAGGCGTCCAGCGCCGCGAGCGCCGCCAGACCCGCGCGCGGGCCGTCCGCCTCCCCGACCGCGACCGCGCGGTTCAGCCGTACGACCGGGCTGTCGGTCAGCCGCGCCAACTCGTCGTACCACTCCACGATCTGCGGCCAGTCGGTCTCCTCGGCGGTCTGCGCGTCGGCGTGCAGCGCCGCGACGGCGGCCTGTGCCTGGTACTCGCCCAGCCGGTCGCGGGCCAGCGCCGCCGTCAGGATCCCGATGCCCTCGGCGATCGACGCGGTGTCCCACCGGCCGCGATCCTGCTCGGCGAGCGGCACCAGGCTGCCGTCCGGCGCGGTCCTGGCTGCCCGCCGGGCGTGGTGGAGCAGCATGAGGGCGAGCAGCCCGGACACCTCGGGGTGGTCGATGCGGGCCGCGAGCTGCCGGGTGAGCCGGATCGCCTCGGCGGCGAGGTCCACATCGCCGGAGTACCCCTCGTTGAAGACCAGATAGAGGACGCGCAGCACCGTTGCGACGTCGCCGGGCCGGTCGAACCGCACCCCGGAAACGGTGCGCTTCGCCCGGCTGATGCGCTGCGCCATCGTCGCCTCCGGCACCAGGTACGCCTGGGCGATCTGGCGCGTGGTGAGCCCCCCGACCGCGCGCAGGGTCAGCGCGACCGCCGACGCCGGGGTCAGCGAGGGGTGGGCGCAGAGGAAGTAGAGCTGGAGGGTGTCGTCCACCGCGCGGGCGGGCCCGGCGGCCGGTTCCTCGTCCACCCGGACCTCGCGGTGACGGCGGGCGCTGTCCGCCCGGGTCGCGTCGAGGAACCTGCGCCAGGCCACGGTGACCAGCCAGCCCTTCGCGTCCTCGGGAGGGTCGGCCGGCCAGACGCGTACCGCCTGGAGCAGTGCTTCCTGCACGGCGTCCTCGGCCGCCGCGAAATCGGCTCCGCGGCGGACGAGGACGGCGATGACACCCGGGGTGAGGCTCCGGATCAGGGCCTCGTCCATCGGTGAGGTCACTCCGTGACGGTGGGGTGGTGGGCGCCCAGGAACGGGCGCAGTTCCAGCCACTCGTGGATCGGTTCGCCGCCCTTTCCGGGCGCGGCCGACAGCTCCCCGGCCAGCTCCACCGCACGCTCATGGCTGTCGACGTCGATCACCATCCAGCCCGCGATCAGGTCCTTGGTCTCCGCGAACGGGCCGTCGGTGACCGGCGGGCGCCCCTCGCCGTCGTACCGGACCCACTCCCCCTGCGGGGCGAGCGCCTGCCCGTCGACGAACTCTCCGGTCTTCTCCAGCCGGGCCGCGAAGTCGTTCATGTACTGGACGTGGGCCGAGATCTCCTCCGGGGTCCACTGGTCCATCGGCACGTCGTTGGCCGGGGCCGGGGCGCCCCGGTAGTGCTTGAGCATCAGGTACTTCGCCATGGCGTCTCTCCTCACTGCGGCGGCCGTGTGAGCGGTCGCATCCGTGGTCGCGTTCCTCGCGTCCGTGTCCGTGTTCCTCGCGTCCGTGTCCGTGGGCGCGTTCACTACGGGGACGGAGCCGGTCACGGGTTCTCGACATCACCGGACGAGAAATCTTTCCGGACTTCCGACCCCGGACTCCCGACCCCGGCCTCCGAACCGGTTTCCGAACCGGTTTCCGAACCGGTTTCCGAACCGGCCCCCGACCGGACCAGTCGGCTCGACGAACGGTCCCTGAGACGATCCCGACCGACAGGGCCCGAGGGAAGCACGACGCGCCGGTCGGTCGCCCGATCGCTCAGCCGACCGCTCTCGGCCACGTGGAACCGTCCCCGTCAGGCCGCACCGTTCAAGACGCCCGCGCCCGCCGCGTAATCACGCAACTCCAGAGCCGAGTTGATGCTCCGCCCCTCCTCGCCGGAGGCGAGCGTCGGCTCGGCAAGGGCCTTGTCGCGCGCCGCGAGATCCTCGGCGGTACGCGGCGCGAGGACGGCGAGCCCGCTGTGCGCCAGGGCCTGGTTGGCCTCCACGAACTCCCGCAGCCCGCTCTCGTACGCGGCGAACGCGGCCGTGTGGTCCGGGTGCGTGGCCAGCTCACCGGCGAGGACGTACGCCCCGATCAGCGCGATGCTCGATCCCTGCCCGGAGAAGAAGGACGGGGCGTACGCGGCGTCGCCGACGAGCGCGACCCGGCCCGTGGACCAGGACGGGAGGTGGATCTGCCCGGCCACGTCGAAGAAGAGGTCGTCCGCCGCGCGCATGGCGGTGACCATGCGCGGGACCTCCCAGCCCTCGTCGGCGAAGACGGAGGCGACGAGCTCGCGCTGGGCGGCCGGGTCGCGGAACGCCGTCAGCGGCACCGTCGACTCCACCAGGTCCGAGGCGAACACCAGGAAGCCGTGCAGGTCCTCGGTCTCCTCCACGGCGTACAGGACCGCGCCCTTGCCCGGAGTGTTGCGGATGACGCCCTCGTGGCGGAGGCCGAAGTCGTTGGGCAGGGTGAAACCGGCGAAGCACTGGCCGAGGGAGCGGTGGAAGCGCTCCTCGGGCCCCATCACCAGCCCCCGGGTGTGCGAGTGGATGCCGTCCGCCCCCACGACCAGGTCGAACGTGCGCCGGGCTCCGCTGCGGAACACCACGTCCACGCCCCCGTCCCGGCTGTCACCCCTGTCGCCGTCGCCCCGGCCGTCCCCGTCCCGGCGACCCCGGCCGTCCCCGTGGCCCCGGTCGTCCAGCGTCGCGATCGAGTCGCCGAAGAGGAACTCGACGTCGTCGCGGACGAGGCCGTACAGGAGGTCGGCGAGGTCTCCCCGGCGCACTTCCACGTCCCGTCCCTCCACCCCGCCTGTCATGGTCTCCGGCCGGATCGCGGCCCGCACCGAACCGTCCGGCCCCAGGAACGACACCTGCCGGCTGTCCACGTGCGCGGCCCGCACCCCGGGCAGCAGTCCCATCCGCTCCACGACCTCCAGGGCGGTGCCCCGGATGTCGATGGGGTAGCCGCCGCCGCGTACGGCGTCCGCCTTCTCGACCACCGTGACCGCGAAGCCGTACCGGTGCAGCCAGTAGGCCAGCGCGGGGCCCGCGATGCTGGCGCCGGAGATCAGGACGCTGCGCGCGCGGGGCGCGGAGGTGTCCGTACCGGCCGCGCCGTCCGTACCGCGACCGGATTCCGTACCGTAGGTGCTGGTCATGAGGTGTCCCCTCTCGACAGGCACGCAGACTCCCGCCATCTACGTAACTTAGGTATCTTTTTTACGGGCGCGAGAACCCGTGCGGCATTGCCACCGGACCCGACTATATACCTAACTTAGCTATCCAAAAGGAGCGGGCATGGATGCCCAGGAGCCGCACGCGGCAGACCGCGAAGACGCCGCAGGCCCGCCGGCCGGCTCCGACGCGGCGTTCGACCTGGTGGCCGAGGTGCTGCCGCGCATGGCCCAGCTCAGCAACACCCTCAACAAGGGGCGGCTGACCGAGCACGCGATGGAGACCGCCGGACTCGCCCTGGAGCGCCCGTCGATGTCCGTACTGGTCACCCTGCACATGGCCGGAACCCCGCTGCGCATCGGCGAGATCGCGACCCGCATGCAGGTGGTCGGACCGCACGTCACACGGCAGGTCAACGGGCTGGAGAAGCGCGGCCTGGTCCGCCGGGTCACCGACCCCGACGACCAGCGCGCCCGGCTCATCGAGCCGACACCGGAAGGCGCGGCCGGCGCCGAGCGCTACATGCGGACCATCCTCGGCTGGTTCGGTGGAGCGCTGGCCGACTGGTCCGACCAGGACCGCCGGGAGCTGGGCCGGTTGCTGGGGCGGCTCGTGGACGACTTCACCCGTCATCTGTCGGCGCTGGACGCGGAGTAGGAACACCCGTCGCGAAGAGCCTTCACGGGCTTGCGGCTGCCGCTGCGGCAGCTTCTACCGTCGTTCTGGGGGCCGGAAGAAACCGGGCCCGTACGGGGCGAGACCCATCGGCCCGTACCAGAAATTCGTTCCCAGCTCGGCGGCGGGTGAACGATCGGCCGTGCACAAGCGGCGCGTGAAGGAGACGGCCATGGCCTGGCCCATCGCGGAGGTCGCCCGGATGTCCGGGGTGACCGCACGGACCCTGCGGCATTACGACGAGATCGGACTGCTGCCGCCCGCCGGCACCGGCTCGAACGGGCACCGCGTCTACGGGGAGCGCCAACTGCTGCGGCTGCAGCAGATCCTCGTGCTGCGGAGCCTCGGCGTCGGACTGCCCGAGATCGGCCGCATCCTGGCCGATCAGGTCGACGAACTGGCGGCCCTGCGCGGCCACCACCGTCGGCTGCTGGCCGAACGCGACCGCCTCGGCATCCTGGCCGCAGCCGTCTCCCGCACCATCCGTCAGCTGGAACACTCCCGAGAGGACGGCACCATGACCACCATCAACCGACCCGAGAACCTCTTCGAGGGCGTTCGCCCCGCGCAGTACGAGGAGAGCCTGCGAGACTTCCCCGCGCACGCCGAAGCGGTCGAGCGGCACACCTCCGGCCTGACCGAGGCCGAGATCACGGCCGGGCAGCGGAAGCGTACGGAGCAGATGATCCGGCTCGCCGAATTCCTGACCGACGGCCTGCCCGCCGACTCGGTGCAGGTGCGGGAGCACGTGGACGCGCAGTTCAGGGCGGTGAACGAGCTGCGCCCCGTCACCGCTGAGGAGCACCTGGCGATCGGGAGCTCGTGCGTGGAGAACCCGCAGTGGCGCGCGGCATACGAAGCCATCGCTCCGGGCCTCGCCGAGTACCAGCGCGACGCCATCACGGCGTACCACTCGGTCCGCCCGGCCTGATCCCCTGCCCGGCCCCGGCCTGGATCGCGGCCTGATTCGCGGCCTGGATCGCGGCCTGGATCGCGACGGGAGAAAACACTTCGGCCCCCAGGACGAATCCTGGGGGCCGAAGCTACAGCTGGATGCTGCGGGGGTGGAACCACCGATCCCTGAAGGGGATCAGAAGTCCATGTCACCGCCCGGCATGCCACCCGGGGCGGCCGCGCCGGCCTTCTCGGGCTTGTCGGCGATGACGGCCTCGGTGGTGAGGAACAGCGCGGCGATGGACGCGGCGTTCTGCAGAGCGGAGCGCGTGACCTTCGCCGGGTCGATGATGCCCTCGGCGATCATGTCGACGTACTCGCCGGTCGCGGCGTTGAGGCCGTGACCGATCGGCAGGTTGCGGACCTTCTCCACGACGACGCCACCCTCAAGACCACCGTTGACGGCGATCTGCTTGAGCGGGGCCTCCAGCGCGAGCTTGACGGCGTTGGCACCGGTGGCCTCGTCGCCCGTCAGGTCGAGCTTCTCGAAGACGGCGGACGCCTGGAGCAGAGCCACGCCACCACCGGCGACGATGCCCTCCTCGACGGCGGCCTTGGCGTTGCGCACCGCGTCCTCGATGCGGTGCTTGCGCTCCTTGAGCTCGACCTCGGTGGCGGCACCGGCCTTGATGACGGCCACGCCGCCGGCCAGCTTCGCCAGACGCTCCTGGAGCTTCTCGCGGTCGTAGTCCGAGTCGGAGTTCTCGATCTCGGCACGGATCTGCTTGACGCGACCCTGAACCTGCTCGCTCTCGCCGGCACCGTCGACGATCGTGGTCTCGTCCTTGGTGATGACGACCTTGCGCGCGGAGCCCAGCAGGTCGAGACCCGCGTTCTCCAGCTTGAGGCCGACCTCCTCGGAGATGACCGTGCCGCCCGTGAGGATGGCGATGTCACCGAGCATGGCCTTGCGGCGGTCACCGAAGCCCGGAGCCTTGACGGCGACGGACTTGAAGGTGCCACGGATCTTGTTGACGACCAGGGTCGACAGGGCCTCGCCCTCGACGTCCTCGGCGATGATCAGCAGGGGCTTGCCCGACTGCATGACCTTCTCCAGCAGCGGAAGGAGGTCCTTCACGTTGGAGATCTTCGAGTTGACGATGAGGATGTACGGGTCGTCGAAGGACGTCTCCATACGCTCCATGTCGGTCGCGAAGTACGCCGAGATGTAGCCCTTGTCGAAGCGCATGCCCTCGGTGAGTTCCAGCTCCAGACCGAAGGTCTGGGACTCCTCGACGGTGATGACGCCTTCCTTGCCGACCTTGTCCATCGCCTCGGCGATCTTGGCGCCGATCTCGGTGTCGGCGGCGGAGATGGAGGCGGTCGAAGCGATCTGCTCCTTGGTCTCCACGTCCTTGGCCTGCTCCAGCAGAGCGGCGGAGACGGCCTCGACGGCCTTCTCGATGCCCCGCTTGAGGGCCATCGGGTTGGCACCGGCGGCGACGTTGCGCAGACCCTCGCGGACGAGCGCCTGGGCGAGAACGGTGGCGGTGGTCGTACCGTCGCCGGCGACGTCGTCCGTCTTCTTGGCGACCTCCTTGACCAGCTCCGCACCGATCTTCTCGTAAGGGTCCTCGAGCTCGATCTCCTTGGCGATGGAAACACCATCGTTGGTGATCGTGGGCGCGCCCCACTTCTTCTCGAGGACGACGTTACGGCCCTTGGGGCCGAGGGTGACCTTGACGGCGTCGGCGAGCTGGTTCATCCCGCGCTCGAGACCGCGCCGTGCCTCCTCGTCGAACGCGATGATCTTGGCCATGTGAAGTGGTCCTCCCGGACGGGGTGGATTGCTCCGGACCGAGTGGCGCCCGCGACGGACGGCCTGCGTGCCCGGCGGTTCCTTGCCCCGCCGCGCCTGCGGGCCTCACCGGCCCGGTCCAAGTTTCTGTCACTCTCACCTGGAGAGTGCTAACGCCAATGATTAGCACTCGACCCCTGCGAGTGCAAGCGTCCTCCTCGTCCTGGGGACAAGCCCGAGGCAGCCTCCGGGCGGCCCCCGGCCCCGCGGAACGCCCTCCTGGCACGGAAAACGCGAAACCACGCAGGGCCCGTCCCCTGGGGGAACGGGCCCTGCGTGGTGAAGAAATATCGTTGCCGACCGCGTCCAACTCAGCCCACGGCGAGCTTGACCATGTCCGCCTGCGGCCCCTTCTGGCCCTGCGAGATCTCGAATTCAACTCGCTGACCCTCTTCGAGGGTGCGGTACCCGTCCATCTGGATCGCGCTGTAGTGGACGAAAACATCCGCACCACCGTCGACCGCGATGAAGCCGTACCCCTTCTCCGCGTTGAACCACTTGACGGTGCCCTGAGCCATGCCTAACTCCCCTATTTCTGGCCCCTGCACAGGACCGCACTTCGCGGACCCGGGTCAGAACTCACCCTCCGACAGGAGAGGGTGCGTGCGCCGGAACGCCTCGACCGCGGCCGAATGTATCTGCCCAACTGCCCTCTGCAACAGGTCAATCGGACGGGAATTCTGAGCGTGCCGGAACGCCCGAACATGAGGATTTGCTGAGAATCTTGGGCAAGTCGGGCCAGACAAAGGCCACTTAAGGCACAGAGGGCATCCGGACTTTGGCTGCTTCTTGTCGCGCCGCGGCGCGATCTCGCACATGCTCGACACGAGCGGCGGAGGGGGCTTCCCCAACTGTACCGCGCTCAATCCTACGGAATTGCCCCCTCCGCGTCGTACGCGAAGGGGGCAATGTCCTTGGTGTGGCGTGCCGTCGAGCGGCCGTACGGTCAGCAGCCGCCCGCGACGGCGGGGATGATCGAGACGCCGGCGCCGTCCGGCGTGGCCGCCTGGAGGCCGCCCTCGAAGCGGACGTCGTCGTCGTTGACGTACACGTTGACGAAGCGGCGCAGCTTGCCCTGGTCGTCCAGGACGCGCGCGGCGATGCCCGGGTGGTCCTTCTCCAGGGACTCGATGACCTCGGAGAGGACGGTGCCCTCGGCCGAGACCTCGGCCTGGCCGCCGGTGTACGTGCGCAGGATGGTGGGGATGCGGACCTTGACGCTCATGGGGATTGCCTTCCTCGGTTCTGGGGTGGTCAGTGCGCCGCGAGGCCCGCGTCGCGGAACGCGTCCAGGCTCGGGCGGATGGTCGCCGTCAGACCGGTGGTCGGGGAGACCGCGTCCAGGGTCTTCAGGCCGTCGCCGGTGTTCAGGACGACGGTGGTCAGCGTCGGGTCGAGCAGACCGGCCTCGATCAGCTTCCGCGTCACGCCGACGGTCACACCGCCGGCGGTCTCCGCGAAGATGCCCTCGGTGCGGGCGAGGAGCTTGATCGCGTCCACGACCTGCTCGTCGTCGACGTCCTCCACCGCACCACCGGTGCGGCGGGCGATGTCCAGGACGTACGGGCCGTCGGCCGGGTTGCCGATCGCGAGCGACTTGGCGATCGTGTTCGGCTTCTGCGGGCGGACCACGTCGTGACCGGCCTTGAAGGCGGTGGAGACCGGGGAGCAGCCCTCGGCCTGGGCACCGAAGATCTTGTACGGCTTGTCCTCGACGAGACCGAGCTTGATCAGCTCCTGGAGGCCCTTGTCGATCTTGGTGAGCTGGGAGCCGGACGCGATCGGGATGACCAGCTGGTCGGGCAGCTGCCAGCCGAGCTGCTCGCAGATCTCGTACGCGAGCGTCTTCGAGCCCTCGCCGTAGTACGGGCGGAGGTTGACGTTGACGAAGCCCCAGCCCTCGCCGAGCGGGTCGCCGATCAGCTCGGAGCAGAAGCGGTTGACGTCGTCGTAGTTGCCGTCGATGCCGATCAGCTCGCCGCCGTACACGGCGGCCATGACGACCTTGCCCTCTTCCAGGTCGTGCGGGATGAACACGCAGGAGCGGAAACCGGCCCGCGCGGCGGCGGCACCGACCGCGCCGGCGAGGTTGCCGGTGGAGGAGCAGGAGAGGGTCGTGAAGCCGAAGGCACGGGCGGCCTCGACGGCGATGGCGACGACGCGGTCCTTGAAGGAGTGCGTCGGGTTGCCGGAGTCGTCCTTGACGTACAGGGCTCCGGTGACGCCCAGTTCGCGGGCGAGGTTGTCGGCCTTGACCAGCTTGGTGAAGCCGGGGTTGATGTTGGGCTTGTCGGCGACATCGGCGGGCACCGGCAGCAGCGGCGCGTAGCGCCAGATGTTGTTCGGGCCGGCTTCGATGCGCTTCTTCAGCTCGTCCGGGGAGCCGCTCGGCAGGTCGTACGCCACTTCGAGCGGCCCGAAACAGGACGCGCAGGCGAAAATGGGGCCGAGGGGGAAGCGTTCGCCGCACTCGCGGCAGGAAAGCGCGTCGGCGGGACCGAGATCCACGGTTCCGGACGTCGCTGCGGCGATCTGTTCAGCCATGATGGCGGAGGCCCTTTCTCCTCATCTTCCTTGCGACGCGTTTCGCCGCAAGACGGAATTGGCACCTTCCCCACCGTGGCCTCGCGGCCGGCGGGAGGGTTGCCGGGACTTCAACGGGCCGTTCCCTCAGTCCCTCTGGATGAGCGCTATGGCACTGGACCGTTCGATCCAGGCGTTTGTCCGCCCCCCGACCCCGACATGCGAAGGCGGTGAGCTTTGTTCAAGACTGTAACCGAAGCACCCGACGGGTGAGGTAGTCGTCCGAACCGCGAGATGGATCACAAACAGGGAGTACCGCCCGTGCTGGAAGAGGTCGACAGCTGGCTGGCCCGCCGTTCCTGGGCCGCCTCCGACCGCCCCCTGGACCGTCTCCTGGCCGCCCGGGACCGGGACCCGCGGGGCACCTCGGTGAGCGTCGTACTGCCCGCGCTGAACGAGGAGGCGACGGTCGGCGAGATCGTGCGCGTCATCCGCCGCGAGCTGATGGAGAAGATCCCGCTGGTGGACGAGCTGGTGGTGATCGACTCCGGCTCCACCGACGCCACTTCCGCCGTCGCCCGCGCGGCCGGAGCGCGGGTGGTGCACCGCGACGCGATCCTCCCCCGGCTGCCCGCCGTACCCGGCAAGGGCGAGGTGCTCTGGCGGTCGCTCTTCGTGACCAGCGGCGAGATCGTCTGCTTCGTGGACGCCGACCTCAAGGACTTCTCCGCCGATTTCGTCTCCGGCATCGTCGGCCCGCTGCTCACCGACCCGGGCATCCAGTTCGTCAAGGCGATGTACGACCGGCCGCTGGAGGACGGGCACGCCCCCGCCGGTACTCCTGCGCAGGGCGGCCGCGTCACCGAACTGGTCGCACGCCCGCTGCTCAATCTGCACTGGCCGAAACTCGCCGGCTTCGTCCAGCCGCTGGGCGGCGAGTACGCGGTCCGGCGCCGGCTCCTGGAGCAGCTGCCGTTCCCGGTCGGGTACGGCGTGGAGTTGGGACTCCTGGTGGACGCGCTGCACGAGGTGGGTCTCGACGCGCTGGCCCAGGTGGACGTCGGCGTCCGCCGCCACCGCCACCAGGACGGGCAGGCGCTGGGACGGATGGCCGCCGCGATCTACCGGACAGCTCAGCTCCGGCTCGCCCGGGGGCACCTGGTCCGTCCGATGCTGACCCAGTTCGAGCGGGACGAGGACGGGTTCCGGCCGCACACCTACGCGGTGGACACCGAGGAACGGCCGCCGGTCCGCGAGATCGCCGAGTACACGACCCGCCGCGCCGCTTGAGAGCCCGAACACGTTTGGGGGGTTACGTATCGGGCTAGGTTCCGCTACATGGTCTCCGAGCACGCCGCCCAGGTCCTCGTCGCGTCCAACCGCGGCCCCGTGTCGTACACGCTGAACGAGGACGGTTCCCTCGACGCACGCCGGGGCGGGGGTGGTCTCGTCTCCGGGCTGAGCGCCGTCGACGACAAGGTGTGGGTCTGCGCCGCGCTGAGCGAGGGCGACCGTGAGGCGGTCCGGCGCGGGGTCGGCGAAGAGGGCGTCCGGATGCTCGACATCGACGCCGACGTGCACACCGACGCCTACAACGGCATCGCCAACTCCGTGCTCTGGTTCGTCCACCACCTGCTCTACCAGACCCCCGTCGAGCCGGTCTTCGACGACGAGTTCCGGCGCCAGTGGGCCGCGTACGAGACGTACAACCGGGCCTTCGCCGAGGCGCTGGCCGAGGAGGCGGGCGAGGGCGCCGCCGTGCTGGTGCAGGACTACCACCTCGCGCTGGTCCCCGGGATGCTCCGCGAACTCCGCGCCGACCTGCGCATCGGCCACTTCTCGCACACCCCGTGGGCGCCGGTCGACTACTTCCGGCTGCTCCCCGACGACATCGGCGAACAGCTGCTGCGCGGCATCCTCGGCGCCGACCGGGCCGCGTTCCTCACCCGCCGCTGGGCCGACGCGTTCATCGGCTGCTGCACCGAGATCCTCGGCGGCACCAGCGGGACCCGCATCGGCGTGCACGGACTCGGCGCCGACGGCGACTTCCTGCTCGCCCGCTCGCACGAGCCGGACGTGGACGAGCGGATGGCCGCACTGCGCGAGCAGATCGGCGGCGACGGCGACCGGAAGACGATCGTCCGGGTCGACCGGACCGAGCTGTCCAAGAACATCGTGCGCGGGCTGCACGCCTACCGCATCCTCCTCGACAACCACCCCGAGTGGCGCGAACGCGTCGTGCACGTCGCCTTCGCCTACCCCTCCCGCCAGGACCTGGCGGTCTACCGGGAGTACACGGCGGCGGTCCAGGAACTCGCCGACGAGATCAACAAGGCGTACGGCTCCGACACCTGGACGCCGGTCGTCCTGCACGTGAAGGACGACTTCGCCCGCTCGCTCGCCGCCTACCGGCTGGCCGACGTGGCGCTGGTCAACCCCATCCGGGACGGCATGAACCTGGTCGCCAAGGAGGTCCCGGTCGTCTCCGACCACGGGGTCGCCCTGGTGCTCTCCCGCGAGGCCGGGGCGTACGAGGAGCTGGGCGCCGACGCACTGGTGGTGAACCCGTACGACGTCAGCGCGACGGCCGAGGCCCTGCACGAGGCGCTGAGCATGGACGAGCGGGAGCGGGCCGAGCGTTCGGCCCGGCTCGCGGAGGCCGCGACCGCGCTGCCCCCGCAGGCGTGGTTCCTCCAGCAGCTGGAGGCGCTGCGGGAGGGGTGAGGCCCACCGCCCGCTCTCAGATGTTTTCGGCCACGGCCGCCAGCAGCGCCGCGACGTCCGCCGGGCCCGGCACGATCAGGTCGGCCCGGTCGGCCAGCTCGGGCACCTCGGTGCCGCCGCTGCACACCAGCAGCCCCGGCACCGGGTCCGGACCGCCGGAGCGCAGCTTCTCCACCGCCGCGAAGGCCGCGACATCACCGAGGTCGTCGCCCGCGTAGAGCACCGACCCCGCCCCCACCTCGGCCGCGTACCCGGTGAGCGCGACGCCCTTGTCGACCCCGGGCGGGCGCAGCTCCAGGACCTGGCGGCCCGGCTCGACGATCAGCCCGTGGCGCGCCGCGAGCCCGCCCAGCGGCTCCCGCAGCAGCTCGAACGCGGCCTGCGGATCGGCGGCGCGGCGGGTGTGGACGGCGACGGCCTGCCCCTTCTCCTCCACCCAGGTGCCGCTCAGCACCTCGGGTCCGTCGAGCAGCGCGGGCAGCTCCGCGCGGACGGCAGCGAGGCCGGGATGCGGCGTCGGCGCGGACACCTCGCCGGAGGCCGCGTCCCAGCGCTCGGCGCCGTAGTGGCCGAGAACCACCAGGCTCTCCAGGCCGGGGACCCCGGCGAACCCGCCGTGCGCGACCGCGACGGCGGCCGGGCGGCCGGTGATCACGACGACGGAAGCGATCTTCGGCGCGAGCGCGGCGAGCGCGGGCAGCACGTCGGCGTGGGCCCGCGCCTGCTCGGGGTCGGACACGATCTCGGCGAGGGTGCCGTCGAAGTCGAGCGCCACCACCGCCCGGTCCGGCCGGGCCAGGAGCGCGGCGAGCCCTTCGCGGCCCGCTTCGGTGGACGGAGTCGGCAGGTGATCCAGTTGGGTGCCCATGCTCCGACACTAGCGAGGCAGGGGCGGCCCTGCCGAGACCGCACCCCGCACGCCGGGGCGGTGCCCCGCGCACGCCCCGTAACCTCGGGAGGGAGGGAGCGGGACAGCAGCAAGGAGCAAGACGCATGGACGACCCCATCGAGCAGGTCGAGTACGAACAGATGCTGCTCAGCCGCCACATCTTCCTGCGCACCGCCAACGGACGGCGCAAGGACGACGTCCTGGAGCGGAGCGCGTACGTCCTGCTCAGCCGCATCCGCGTGCAGGGGCCGATGTCCGTCAAGGAGCTGAGCGACGCCTTCGGACTCGACTCGTCCACCCTCAACCGGCAGACCGCCGCCGCGATGCAGGCCGGACTGGTGGAGCGCATCCCCGACCCGTCGGGGGGCATGGCCCGCAAGTTCCGGATCACGGAGGAGGGCGCGCAGCGGCTCGACGTGGAGCGCGAGAAGAACGCGAGCGGGCTCGGGCTGGTGCTGGAGAAGTGGTCCCCGGAGGACGTGGAGACCTTCGCCGGCTACCTCAAGCGGTTCAACACCGACATCGAGCGGCTGTCGGGACGCCCCTGGCCCCGGCCGTGATACGCGGCCGGGGGCCTTTGCTCAGCGCCGGCTCCGCTTGGCTTCGCGTACGCGGCGCAGGCGGTTGACCGTCACGGGGTCGGCCTCCAGGGCTCGGCGGTCCTCGATCAGGGCGTTCACCAGCTGGTAGTACCGGACCGGCGAGAGGCCCAGCTCCTCGCGGATGGCGCGTTCCTTCGCGCCGGGGCTCGCCCAGGACCGCCGTTCCAGAGCGAGCAGCGCGCGGTCCCGGGCGGAGAGGGCCTCGGCGCTCCCGCTCGCGTCGGCGCCCACGGGCGCGTCGGTGCTCGCGTCGTCGCCGGTCTCCTCCGAGCTCGCGGTCGCGTCGCCGGTCTCCTCCGTGCCTTCGGTTCCGTTTCCGTTCTCGGGGGCGGTCATGCCGACCAACGTAACGCGCCCCCCGGACAGTGCCCACCCGGGCGCCCCACCGCCTGCCGATTTTTGTATGCACACGATACAAAGTGGAATAGTGGACTAGACCTTTTGAGATCGACGGGCGAAACTGTCCCCCGTGAGACATGTCATCGCCCTCGATGTGGGCGGCACGGGAATGAAGGCCGCGCTGGTCGGAGCCGACGGCACCCTCCTGCACGAGGAGCGACGGGCCACCGGACGGGAGCGTGGTCCCGACGCGGTCGTCGAGACCATCCTCAAATTCGCCGCCGACCTGCGCGCGTACGGTGAGGAGCACTTCGGCGAGGCCGCCGTCGCCGCCGGGGTGGCCGTTCCGGGCATCGTCGACGCCGATCGGGGCATCGCGGTCTACGCCGCCAACCTCGGCTGGCGCGACCTGCCGCTGCGTGACCTGCTCGGCGAGCGGCTCGGCTCCATCCCCGTGGCGCTCGGCCACGACGTCCGCACCGGAGGACTGGCCGAAGGCCGCGGCGGGGCCGGACGCGGCACCGACCGCTTCCTCTTCGTCGCCCTCGGCACCGGCATCGCCGGCGCGATCGGCATCGACGGGGTCGTCGAGGCGGGCGCGCACGGCAGCGCCGGGGAGATCGGGCACGTCGTGGTCCGGCCGGACGGCCCGGAGTGCGGCTGCGGTCAGCGCGGCTGTTTGGAGACGCTCGCCTCCGCCGCCGCCGTCACCCGTGCCTGGGTCGCCGCATGCGGCGACCCCTCCCAGGACGCGGCGGACTGCGCGCGGGCCGTCGACGCCGGCGATCCGGCCGCCCTGCGCGTCTGGGCGGACACCGTCGACGCGCTGGCAGCCGGACTGATCACCGCCATCACCCTGCTGGACCCGCGCACCCTCATCATCGGTGGCGGTCTCGCCGAGGCGGGGGAAACCTTGTTCACACCACTGCGTGCGGCCGTCGAGGAACGCGTCACGTTCCAGACACTGCCCCACATCGTCCCGGCGACCCTCGGGGACACCGCCGGATGCCTGGGCGCGGGGCTGCTCGCCTGGGATCTACTCGCCACGGAGGTATCCGTCTGATGGCCGGACGCGCAGACAGCACGGTTCTCACCGGCGCCCGGGTCGTCCGGCCCGGCGGCACCGAGGAGAACGGCCGGTTGGCCGTCGAGGGCACACGGATCGCCGCCGGGGCCCGCGAGGACGCCCGGACCATCGACCTGACCGGCCACTGGGTCGTTCCGGGGTTCGTGGACATGCACAACCACGGCGGCGGCGGCGCGTCCTTCACCGCGGGCTCGGTGGACCAGGTACTGACGGGCGTACGGACGCACCGCGAGCACGGCACGACCACCGTCGTCGCCTCCACCGTCACGGACGACCTGGACTTCCTCGGCCGGTGGGCCGGGGTCCTCTCCGAGCTGACCGAACAGGGCGACATCGCGGGCATCCACTTCGAGGGACCGTTCATCTCGCCCTGCCGCAAGGGCGCGCACAGCGAGGCGCTGCTGCGCGACCCCGACCCGGCCGCCGTCCAGGCCCTGCTGAAGGCCGCACGCGGTACCGCGAAGATGGTGACGCTCGCCACCGAACTGCCCGGCGGGCTCGACTCCGTGCGGCTCCTGGCCGAACAGGGCGTCATCGCGGCGATCGGCCACACCGACGCCACCTACGAGCAGACCGTCGAGGCGATCGACGCGGGCGCCACCGTCGCGACCCACCTCTTCAACGCGATGCCCACCCTCGGCCACCGCGCCCCGGGCCCGATCGCGGCGCTGCTGGAGGACGAGCGGATCACCGTCGAGCTGATCAACGACGGCACGCACCTGCACCCGGCGGCCCTGGAGATGGCCTACCACCACGCGGGCGCCGCCCGGGTCGCGCTGATCACCGACGCCATGGACGCGGCCGGCTTCGGCGACGGCGCGTACCAGCTCGGCCCGCTCGCGGTCGAGGTCAAGGACGGGGTCGCCCGGCTGGTGGAGGGCGGCTCGATCGCCGGGTCCACGCTCACCCTGGACACCGCGTTCCGGCGGGCCGTCACCGTCGACCGCATCCCGGTCGACGACGTCGTCCGGTCCATCTCCGTCAACCCCGCCCGGCTGCTCGGCCTCTACGACCGGATCGGCTCGCTGGAGACCGGCAAGGACGCCGACCTGGTGGTACTGGACGAGGCGTTCGCCCTCAAGGGCGTCATGCGCAAGGGCGAGTGGATCGTCGAGCCGAAGGGCGCCTGAAACCTGTTGTCCCTCTGAATCACCCTGAAGAGGGCGGTACATCGCCACCCGCGAAACGGCGTTGTCACCACCGTCTCCGCAGGACACGCTGTTCCCATGCTGATCAGGGAAGCAACCGCGGAGGACTGGCCGGCCATCTGGCCCTTCTTCCACACGATCGTCGCCGCCGGCGAGACCTTCACCTACCCCACCGACCTCGACGAAGAACAGGGCAGCGACTGGTGGTTGCTGCCGCACCCGAACCGCACGGTCGTCGCCGTGGACGGTGCGGGGACCGTCCTCGGCACCGCCAAGATGAACCGCAACCACCAGGGCAACGGCTCCCACGTCGCGAGCGCCGGCTACATGGTCGACCCGGCCCACTCCGGGCAGGGCGTGGGGCGGGCACTGTGCGCGTACACCGTGGACTGGGCACGTGAACAGGGTTACCGCGCCATGCAGTTCAACGCGGTGGTGGAGACGAACGTCCGCGCCGTGAAGCTTTACGAATCACTCGGATTCGAGGTCATAGGCACCCTGCCCGAGGGCTTCCTGCACCCCGAGGACGGGTACGTCGGACTGCACATCATGCACCTGCGGCTCTGACGCCTCCCGGCCCCCGGACACCTCTGGACGCCCCTCGCCGCCCCCGGAAAATCCCCGGACGCCTGATACCCGCCCTCCGGACACCCCCTGGGCCCATGGCCGTCTCTTTGGCATGATCCCGGAAACGCCGCTTGCCCGGCACAGCGCGTCCCACCGCCGGAACGCCGCATTCCACCACGCCGGACCGACAGGCGGCCCGGCGAACGAGACAGAAGGAGCGGAGGGCGAGTCCAGGTGATCCTGACCGTCACGCTGAACACCGCACTCGACGTGACCTACACCGTCCCGGACCTCGTACCGCACGGCCACCACCGGGTGAGCGAGGTCCTGGAGCGGCCCGGCGGCAAGGGCGTCAACGTCGCCCGGGTGCTCACCGCGCTCGGACACCCCACCGTCGTCACGGGGTTCGCCGGAGGCCGTACCGGCACGCTGGTGCGCGAACTGCTCGCCCCGCTGGGTCCACGCGACGCGCTCATACCCGTCGCGGGCGAAACCCGCCGCACCGTGACCGTCGTCGAACGCTCCACCGGCCGCATCACCCGGCTCGACGAACCCGGTCCGGCGGTCGGCCCCGACGAGTGGGCCGCCCTGCTGCGGACGTACGACGAACTCCTCGGCGAAGCGACGGCCGTGGCCCTCTGCGGCAGCCTGCCACCGGGCATCCACGTCGGCGCCTACGCCGAACTCGTCCGCCGCGCCCGCGCCGCCGGGACACCCGTGCTCCTGGACACCGGAGGGGAACCACTGCGCCGGGGGATGGCCGCCCGCCCCGACCTCGCGAAGCCGAACGCCGACGAACTCGCCCGCCTCACCGGCTCCCGGGAACCCCTGCGCGCCGCCCGCGACGCCCGCCGTCGCGGTGCCCGCTCGGTGATCGCCTCGCTCGGCGCGGACGGCCTGGTCGCCGCGACCGAGGCCGGTGCCTGGCGCGCCGCGCCACCGTCCGTCGTGCGCGGAAACGCCACGGGAGCGGGTGACTCGGCGGTGGCCGGGCTGCTGTCCGGGCTCGCCGAGGGACTGGCCTGGCCGGACCGGCTGGCCCGCGCGGTCGCCCTGTCCGCCGCGACCGTACTGACCCCGGCGGCCGGGGAGTTCGACGCGGACGCCTACACGGAGCTGCTGCCCCGCGTCACCGTGGAACCTCTCGCACCGGTGCTCTGAGCAGCCCGGACCACTCGTCCGGCGCTCCGGACCAGCGGCCCTGCGCACCGCGCGGTCACTGCTGCTGCCCGGCCTTCAGCGAGAGCTGGTCCAGGTTGGCGTCGCACAGGTCGCCGACCTCGCACGAGAGCTTCAGGGTGTTGGAGCCCTTGGCGAGGTTGACGAAGGCGTACGTGTTCGTCCAGCCCTTCGCCGCGTCGCCCTCGGCCGCCTGCGCGTAGTTCTTCATGTTGATGGAGCGGGGCGCCTCGGCGTTGACCGTCAGGGTCGTCTTGGCGTCCTTGCCGGGCACGCCGTAGGTCACGTACAGGGTGTACGCCCCGGCCTCCGGCACATTGACCGTCCAGGTGGCCGAACGGCCGACCTCGTTGAGGCTGATGTAGCGCCCGCTGGCGCTCTTCGCACCCGGAATCGTGTTCTCCAGGGAGGCAGTGCCACCGAGGCTGAGCGCCGCCGCGTCCTGCTTCGGCAGTTCGACCGGCTCGTCCGAGGCGCTGGGCTCGGGCGACTCGGACTTCTGGGTGTCGCCGCTGGGGGCCACCGAGGCGGAGGCGTCGTTCTTCTTGTCGTCCTTGTCGCCGTCGCCCGTGGTCAGGGCGGCGGCGATACCGATCAGCACGACCGCGACGACCGCGATGGCGCCACCGAGGATGGCCTTGGTGTTGGGTCCGCCACGGCCGCCGTTCCCGCCCCGCCCGGTGCCGCCGCCACCGTGCCCGACCGATCCGGACGTCGTCACGGCACCGCCGGGGTAGGTCTCCGGAGCCGCGTACTGGGCTGCGGGCTGACCGTAGGACTGCTGGCCGTACTGCTGCGGCTGCTGACCGTAGGGCTGCTGGGGCTGGCCGTACTGCTGCTGGGGCTGACCGTAGGCCTGCTGCGGCGGGACCTGCCCGTACTGCCGCTCTCCGACGGCCCGCACCTGGTTGTAGGAGGTCCGGGGAACACCCGGCTGAGCAGCCGGTCCGGGGTAGCCGTAGCCGCCACCGCCGGGGGGCTGGGCGCCCGCCGCCTGCCCGTCCTCGTACAGATAGCCGAACGGGTCGTCGTCCTCGGGCTTGCTCTCGCCGTTGTTTCCGGCCGTCATCCCTGGGTCACTCCTCCACATGTCGCCAGCCGTCGCCGACCGGGCGAGCCTACCTCGTACGGAGCATCCGCCGAATGTGTCCCGGCCCCGGCTCCCCGGCCCCGCCCCGGTGACGGGGCCCGGCATCGAACCATCCAGTAAACGTCATCCGGCTCTGCGGTGAACCTTCGCCCGCGACCGCTTCTCCACGTACATCCGCTGGTCCGCCGAGGCCAGGACCTCTTCCACGCTCATCCCGCACTCGGCCCAGCCGATGCCGAAGCTCGCTCCGACCCGGACCGCTCTGCCGTCCACCCTGATGGGCGGGATGATCGCGTTCCGCAGGCGCACCGCGAGGTCGGCGGCGTCCGCCGCGCCGAGCCCGTCCGCGAGCACGACGAACTCGTCACCTCCGAGGCGGGCGACGGTGTCCCCGTCCCGCACACATGTGCTGAGGCGGCGGGCCACCTCGATCAGTACCGCGTCACCCGTCGTGTGACCGAAGCGGTCGTTGATGGACTTGAAGCCGTCGAGATCGCAGAAGAGGACCGCGAGCCCCTTCGCCCCGTCGTCGCGCGCCGGGTCCGGCGCCACCGTGTGGACATGGTGGTCGTAGGGGATGCCGCCGGGTCCCGGATCGACGTCGTACCCGTGGCCCCGGGCCTCCACGTCCCCGTACGCCGCGTCCAGCGCCTCGATCGCGGTGGCCGCGGTGGCGTGCGGGCGCTCGCAGAGCCGTTCGCTGAGCCGGGACCGCAGCTCCGCGCTGTTGGGCAGCCCGGTGAGGGCGTCGTGCGAGGCGCGGTGCGCGAGGTTCAGCTCGTGCCGCTTGCGCTCCTCTATGTCCTCCACGTGCGTGAGGAGGAAGCGCGGCCCGTCCGTGGTGTCCGCGACCACCGAGTTGCGGAGCGAGACCCAGAGGTACGTACTGTCGCGCCGGCCGAGCCGCAGCTCGGCGCGCCCGCCCTCGGCGGACGTACGGAGCAGGGTGCCGAGGTCCTCGGGGTGGACCAGATCGGCGAAGGAGTGGCGGCGCAGCACCGAGGCCGGGCGGCCGAGGAGCCGGCAGAGGGCGTCGTTGGTACGGAGCAGCCGCCCGTGCTGTTCACCGCCCACCTCCGCGATGGCCATGCCGCTGGGGGCGTACTCGAAGGCCTGGCGGAAGGACTCCTCGCTGGCCCGCAGCGCCTGCTGCTCGCGTTCGAGACGGACCAGCGCGCGCTGCATGTTGGCGCGGAGCCGGGCGTTGCCTATCGCTATCGCGGCCTGCGAGGCGTACATCTGGAGCGCTTCGCGGCCCCAGGCACCGGGTCGGCGGCCGTTGCGCGGGCGGTCCACGGAGAGCACGCCGAGCAGGTCCCGGAGGTCACCGCGTTCCCGTCCACCCGTGCTCGTGTACATGGGGGCGTACAGGCGGTCCAGCGGATGCCACTCGTCCTCGAAGCGGGGCTCGGGGCCCTCGGTGTGCCACTGCGGCACGTCGTCGTCGAGGAGGACCCAGCCCTCGGTGTGCGATATGAACCGCAGATCTTCCCAGGCCTCCCCCATGTTCAGCCGGCGCTCCCAGGCGGTGCGGGAACCGGTGCGGCCGGTGATCAGCGCCTCGGCCGCGTTGTTGCCCGCGAACGCGGCCACGACGAGCTCGCCGTCCGGCTGGACGAGATTGACGCAGCCCAGCTCGTAGCCGAGACCGGTGACGATTCCGTCCGCCACGGTCTGCAGCGTGTCGGCAAGGCTGCGCGCCGAATTGAGATCAGCGACGGCCTGGTGCAGCTGCCGCATGGTCGCAAGACGGACGTAGGGCTCCGACTCGGCCTCCATTGCTCGCTCTCCCCGAGACCTCGACAGCAACTCCAGATGTCATATCGACGTACTTATCGCAGTGTCCTCGCCACTGAATCACAGCGAGCTGTGCAGCCGGTACACAGGGTCAACTAAATATCGCTCTCTGTGAGCCATGTCACAACAGAACGTAAAGGCGCGTCAGCTTGTTCCTCATGTGGCCATTCGATCCGGCGCACTCCGGGCGCATTTCTACACGTCGGCAGTGCGCGGGGGCTGTCCACGCTACCGGCGTGCGCCATCCAGGAGTTCACCGGCTTCCCGCCGACGGCAGTGTGCGCACCCGAAGGCGGGAGTGCGCACGCGCCCCGGCGGCAGGCGCGTCACGCGCCTTCCCGGCCCCGGAGACCTAGGTCCTGGCTGGTCCCCTGGCCCGATGCGGGCCCGTATCGGCCCCGACTAGCGTGCGAGTGTGCCGCATACGAAGACCCTCCCCCCGCGCCCCGATGCCGTCCCCCATGCTGAGGGGGTGAGCAACGACGAGTTCCGAGCCGCTCTCGCGCGGCTGGCCGCAGGCGTGGTGCTGGTCACCGCCGAGGAGCCGGCCGCCGACGAGGGCGAGCGCGGCGAAGAGGCCGGGATGACCGCGACGGCATTCCTGTCGGTCTCACTGGACCCGCCGCTGGTGCTGGTCAGCCTGCGCAACGACTCCCGCATGGACGACCTGCTGGCCGAACAGCCGCTCTGGGCGGTCTCCGTCCTGACGGCCGGACAGCGTCAGATCGCGTCCCGGTTCTCGATGAAGGGCCGGATCAGCGACCGGCTGCTCTTCGCGGACGTCCCGCACGTGCGCGGCGAGGTCTCCGGGGCGCCGCTGGTGAGCGGGGCGCTGGCGACCCTGGAGTGCCGGACCGAACAGCGGATCCTGGCGGGCGACCACACCCTCGTGATCGGACGGGTGCTCACGGCGACGGTGCCGACGGCCGCGGACGGCGAGCCGCTGCTCTACTTCAAGGGGAACTACCGGACGCTGGGCTGAGAGGCCCGGGGCGCGGAGCCCGAAGGCCCCAGGGAACCCGATCGCGTCACCAGTCGCGGCCGGAGCGGCCCCGCTTGGTGTCGCCGCGCTGCTTCTTCTCCCGCAGCCGGCGCTCGTTGATCCCGCGCGGGATCTTGCGCTTCCGCCGGGGCGCGGGCGGTGGCGCCGTCGCCTCCGCCAGCAGCGCGGCGAGCCGCACGGCGGCCGTCTCGCGGTTCCGCCACTGGGAGCGGTGCTCGGAGGCGCGTACGGACACGACCCCGCCGATCAGCCGGCCGGCCAGCCGCTCCAGCGCGCGCTCCTTCCAGACCTCGGGCAGCACCTCGGTGGCGGCCAGGTCGAAGCGCAGCTCCACCTGGGTGTCGCTGGTATTGACGTGCTGTCCCCCGGGCCCGGAGGACCGCGAGAAACGCCACATGAGCTCGGCCTCCGGCAGGGAGACCGCACCGCGGATGACATAGGGCCCGGACATGACACCCAGTGTCCCCGGCGCCCGGGCGGTCCGTCACCTTCTTTTGACGGCGCCGCCTTCCCCCGGTGCCCCCGCCGCCCGGTGTCCCCGCCGCCCCTCGGAACTCCCTCGCGGGGCGGCGGGGACGTACCGGGACGAAAGTTCGGCAAAGAAAGTAAAGGGACCTGGAACCTCGTGGCCTCCCCACCGCGTTATGACGGGTGACGGTAGCTTTCGTGATGGCACGAAGCCCGCACATGACGAGGAAAGGGACTTCCCATGGCAGTAAGCCTGTCCAAGGGCGGCAACGTCTCGCTCACCAAGGAGGCACCGGGCCTGACCGCCGTCACGGTCGGCCTCGGCTGGGACGTCCGCACCACCACCGGTACCGACTTCGACCTCGACGCCTCGGCGATCGCGGTGAACCCGACGGGCAAGGTCGTCTCCGACGGCCACTTCGTCTTCTTCAACAACAAGTCGACGCCGGACCAGACCATCGTCCACACCGGTGACAACGTCACGGGCCAGGGCGAGGGCGACGACGAGCAGATCAACGTCAACCTGGCGGGCCTGCCGGCCGACGTGGACAAGATCGTCTTCCCGGTCTCCATCTACGACGCCGAGAACCGCAGCCAGAACTTCGGCCAGGTGCGGAACGCCTTCATCCGCATCATCAACCAGGCCGGTGGCACCGAGATCGCCCGCTACGACCTCAGCGAGGACGCCGCCACCGAGACCGCCATGGTCTTCGGCGAGCTCTACCGCAACGGCGCCGAGTGGAAGTTCCGCGCGGTCGGCCAGGGCTACGCCTCGGGTCTGCGCGGCATCGCGCAGGACTTCGGCGTCAACCTCTGACGCGCCCCGCACCCACCCGCGCGGTCGGCACACCACGCTCAGGGCCTCTCCCGCGCACGCGGCGGGGGCCCTGAGCGGCTCGGTCGGCGCCGGGCCGCGTCCTATCACCGCCCGCACGGCCGGAACGTTCCGACAGGGCTCAGGGCAGATCCGGAGCCGTCGCGTCGGCCGGGCGCTCGTCGCCGTACAGCCAGACCGACCAGAGCCGGGACAGGTCCAGGCCCGTCGCCTTCTCCGCGTAGGCCGTGAAGTCGGCCGTCGACGCGTTGCCGTGCCGGTGGGCCCCGGTCCAGCCCTTGAGGAGCGCGAAGAACGTCTCGTCGTCGTCCACCGCGAGCCGAAGCCGGTGCACGACCATGGCGCCGCGCCCGTACACCGGCGGCTGCGAGACGTCGGCGGCGGTCGGCGGCTCGGCCGGCGGGAAGGCCCAGTTCGCGTCGTCGGCGAAGGCCCCCTCGAAGCTCTCCCGTACCGGGGTGTCCTCGTGGTCCTCGCTCCAGAGCCACTCCGCGTACGTGGCGAACCCCTCGTTCAGCCACATGTCCCGCCAGGTGGCCGGGGTGACCGAGTCGCCGAACCACTGGTGCGCCAGCTCGTGGACGAGCAGGCCGGTGGTCGGCGGGCCGGGGTAGTACGGGCGGTTCTGCGTCTCCAGCGCGTACTCGGAGTCCTCGGGCCGGTCCACGATCGCGCCCGCCGAACGGAACGGGTACGGCCCGAACCTCTCCGCCTCCCACGCCAGGATCCGCGGAATCCGCGCGAGTTCGGGACCTGCCTCCGCCGCCACCTCGGGGTCCACGGCGGTGAACACGGTGACGCCGTCACCGGTGCGGGTCTCCTCCGTACGGAAACGACCGATCGCGACCGTCGCCAGGTAGCTCGCCATGGGCTCGCCGGTGCGCCAGGTGTACGTGGCGGTCCCGGCGCCACCGCTCGCGCGGCGGGAGACGAGCTCGCCGTTGGAGACGGCCGTCAGGCCCTCGGGGACGGTGACCGCGACGGTGTACGTGGCCTTGTCGCTCGGGTGGTGGTTGCCGGGGAACCAGGCCGGCCCGCCCGCCGGCTCGCCGAGGGCGACGGCCCCGTCCGCCGTCCGCAGCCAGCCCTCGTGGGTCCCGTCCGCGTCCGTCAGCGTGCGGGGCGCGCCGGAGTACCGGACGACCGTCTCGAAGGTACGGCCCTTCCTCAGGTGGCCGGCCACCTCCGCGTCGGGGTGCAGGACCAGCTCGCCGCCCGCCCGGTTCACGGCGGCGGGCCGCCCCTCCACGGTCGCCCCCGTGACGTCGAGCCCGACCAGGTCGAGGTGGAAGGCGCTCAGGTCCTGGGTGGCGCGGGCGGTGATCGTCGCCGTACCCGTCAGGTGGGCGGCGCTCCGGTCGACGGCGAGCCTGAGGTCGTAGTGGGTGACGTCGTAGCCGCCGTTCCCGAGCTTCGGGAAATACGGATCGCGCACCCCTGCCGCCCCCGGCGTCCCGGCCACCCCGGCCCCCGCGCCCGTACAGGCCGAGGCGGTGCAGCCGAGAACGGTGCAGGCGAGCAGGAGAGCGGCGACCCGGCGCCGACGCGCGCGGACACGCCGCGGTGCGGCACCACTCCGGCCGGGGGGACCGCCCCGGAGCACACCGCCACTGCGACGTGGGGGGATACGGGGATTCACGGCGCGATCCTATGTACCGGGCACGCACTGCGCCCCGCCCCCGCGCGGACGCGGGGCGGGGCGCCGGGTGCGGGAGCCGGGGTCAGCGGCTGAGGGCGGCGACCCCCGCGCGGGCGAACTTCTCGTCGAGGTCGCCGCTCGGGGCTCCGGCGACGCCGACCGCCGCGACGGGAGCGCCCTTGACCTGGACCGGGGCACCGCCCGCGAGGAAGAGGGTGCCGGGGATGTCCTTCAGCGTGGGGGCCTGGTCCAGACGCTTGACCAGCTCGGAGGTGGGGGCGTTCCAGGAGACCGCGGTGTACGCCTTCTTCTCGGCGGACTCGGGGGACTGCGGCCCGGCACCGTCACCGCGCAGGCTGACGATCGTGTTGCCGTCCCGGTCCACGACGGCGACCGAGACCCGCTGGTTCTCCTTCTGCGCGGCGTCGAGCACGGCCTGCGCGGCCTTCGTCGCGGCGCCGACGGTGAGGTGGGTCGTCTGCTGGAGGTTCCGGTTCGCGGTGTCGGCGGAGACTGCGACGGAAGCGGAGGAGGGGGCCGAGGCGCTGGCGGAGACCGCGCCGAACGTGCCCGCGCCCAGGGCGGCGACGGCCACCGCACCGGTCAGGACCCGGGCCCGCAGCGAGAACCTGCGGCCGGTGGAGGCGGGGGACGAGGGGGCGGGGGACGTGACGTTCATGGCGGTTCCTCCGGGTTCGGTACGGCGCCCGGCCGGTCGGCGGAGGCGCTCCGGTATCGATGCTCCGGCCGGAACACGGCCCGTACCGTCGTCGTACCGGCTCGGCCTCCGGTGCGGTCCGGCGGACTCTTCCGTCGGCCGATCGGTTGATGCCAAGGTGGCCCCGCCGGGTCACCATGGAGGAGGCATGGGCGCATCCGCCCAGCTCACGGTCCATGCGGCGGAGCCCGCCGCGCCGCCGGGAGCACCGACGAGAACGAGCGTGAGGCGGGTACGAGGTGCGGCGGAGAACCGGTCCGGGGCGGGACGGGCCCGCTGGCGGTGCGCCGGCCGGAGCAGGGTCGTCCGTGACGCGCACGCCCGATCCGGACGCCCGGTGGCTGGCCCTCCTGCTGCACGCCGCGTTCTTCCTGCTGCTGGGCGCCTCGCTCACGCGGTTCCTGATGCGCCACCCGGGCGAGGCCCGCACCCCGTGGGTCGTCGGACTGTCCGTCACCCTCGCCGTCGTCTACGCCCTCGGCCCGGTGCTCGGCTCGCGGCCCACCCCCCGCCGGTTCGCCTGGCTCGCGGGGCTCGTCGCCGTCTGGATGGTGCTGGTCGTCCTCGCGCCGAGCTTCGCGTGGTGCGCCGTACCGCTCTTCTCCACCGGGCTGCGGCTCCTCCCGCCCCGCGCCGCGCTCGTCCTGGTCACCCTGCTCACGGCGTTCGTGGTGGCCGCGCAGCTGCGGCTCGCCACCGGCTTCGACCCGAACCTCGTACTGGCGCCGCCCGCCGTCGCGGCCGTGGCGACCGCCGTCCTCGTCCACGTCCGCCGCCAGTCCGACCGCCAGCAGGAACTCGCTCTGCGCCAGAGCGAACTCATCGAGGACCTGGTCCGCACGCGGCGCGAGCTGGCCGCGACGGAGCGCCGCGAGGGCACCCTCGCCGAACGCCAGCGGCTCTCCATGGAGATCCACGACACCCTCGCGCAGGGCCTTTCCAGCCAGCAGATGCTTCTCCAGGCCGCGACGCGCACCTGGGACACCGAGCCGGCCACCGCCCGCGCCCACGTCCGCACGGCGGCGGGCATCGCCGCCCGGAACCTCGCCGAGGCCCGGCGCTTCGTCCACGACCTGGCGCCGGCCGACCTCGCGGAGGGCGAGGGTCTGGAGGCGGCGCTGCACGCGCTCGCCGCGCGGGCCACCGCGACGGGCGGGCCCGCCGTGCGCTGCCACGTGGAGGGCACCGCCCGGCACCCGCTGCCGGACCGGGTGCAGTCGGCGCTGCTGCGCATCGCCCAGGGCGCGCTCGCCAACGTCGCCGAACACGCCGACGCCACCACCGCCGCGCTCACCCTGACCCACCTGGACGACCGGGTGGTCCTCGACGTCGCGGACGACGGCAGCGGGTTCGCCGCGGACGCACCGGCGGGCGGCGGTGAGCAGCGCGGCACTCCGGCCGGCCGGGGCTACGGGCTGCCCGCGATGCGCGCCCGGGTACGGCAGCTCGGCGGACGGCTCACCGTCGAATCGGCACCCGGCGAGGGCACCGTGCTCTCGGCGGAGATCCCGCTGCCGGACCCGGCGAACGCCGCCGCGCACCAGAGCGCCCCGCCGGTCGCCGCCACCCGGACCACCAGCGCCCCGATCACCGCCCCGGCGGAGTCCGCCGGCCCGGGGGAGTCCTCCGGCCCGGGGGAGCCCCTGCGACCGGAGGGACCCACCACCCCCGAGGAGCCCGTATGAACCGCCGTACCGTACGCGTCCTGGTCTGCGACGATCACGCCGTCGTCCGCGCCGGGCTGCTCGCCCTCCTCGGCAGCGAGCCGGACCTCGACGTCGTGGCCGAGGCCGGCAGCGGCGAGGAGGCCGTGGTCCTGGCCGCCCGGCTGGCCCCGGACGTCGTCCTCATGGACCTCCAGCTCGGCCCCGGCATGGACGGCGTCGAGGCCACCCGCCGGATCACCGCCGGGGCCGGAGGGAGCGGCGGCACGGACGGCAGCGGCACGGGTCCCCACGTGCTCGTCCTGACGACCTACGACACCGACGCCGACATCACCCGGGCGATCGGCGCGGGCGCCACCGGCTACCTGCTGAAGGCGGAGCGCCCCGAGGAACTGTTCGCCGCGATCCGGTCCGCCGCGCAGGGCCGCACCACACTGTCGCCTCCCGTCGCGGACCGGGTGATGGCCCGGCTGCGTACCCCGCCGCCCGCGCTCACCGAACGCGAGCGGGACATCCTCGGGCAGCTCGCCCGGGGGCTCGGCAACCGGGACATCGCCCGCACGCTCTTCATCAGCGAGGCGACGGTCAAGACCCACCTGGGGCGCATCTACGACAAGCTGGGCGTCGAGACCCGCGCCGGAGCGGTCGCCAAAGCCAACGAGCAACGCCTGCTTCCCTGACCCCGATGCTTCCCTGACCCCGCTGCCCCGCTGTCCTGAGCCCGCTGTCCCGACCCCGCTGTCCTGAGCCGAGCTGCCCGAAGCCGACCGCCCCGGAGGGCGGCCGGCGGGTCCGGGCGGCCGGTGCCGCAGGTCACTTCGGCCCGGCCCCCCGGCCGTCCCGCCGCCCGCTCCCGGCATGACACCATCGAACCGTGCTCGACATCGGCTACTCCCTCTCGCGTCGCTTCCCCGACCCCCCGCAGACCGACTACCGCCGCGCGGACGTCCACGCGCTGCGGCACGACCTGTTCTCCGGGGACGTGTACCTCGCGGACACCAAGGCGGACCGCGAAGTATCCACAGCCTGGGGATGGGTGCCGGTGCTCGACTTCGCGTGGGCGCTCTGCGACATCGTCGAGCAGCTCGACAAGGACCCGCGCGGCAACCGCTCGCACAAGGAGCAGTTCGCCGAGCTGGACTTCACCGAGTCCAGCGACCGCATGCTCTTCGCGCGCCGGTTCGGCTGGGTGGACGTCGAGGCCGACTGGATGCACGCCGACGAGCCCCCGCTCACCTTCGGCCACTCCCTGCTGCGCCGCGAGGCCCGCGACTTCCTCCAGGACCTGATCGCCGACCTCTCCGACATGCACGACGGCCTCGCCGACAACCCGGTGATCTGGGACCTCCAGGCGCGCTTCCCGCGCGTCTGAGGATCAGGGGCTCACGGCTCCACCCGGACCCCGATCTGCGCCGCGAACGCCGGGGCCAGCTCCATCAGCTGCACCGGGCTGATGACCGCTCCCGCCAGCCGTTCCACACCCCGCGCGATGTCCAGTTCGGCTGCGGTCCGCAGATCCACCGAGTCCATGGTGGCGTTGCTGAAGTCGGCCCGCCGCAGCACACAGTCGCGGAACTCCACCCGCACGAGGCGGGCGTCCGCGAAGTCCGGTTCAAAGAGCACACACCCCTCGAAGACGACGTCGGTGAGCTTGGCCCCGCGCAGGTTCAGATAGTCGATCTTCCCGCCGCGCACCAGCACCCGCTCCAGCACCGCCCCGTGCATCTGCACCCCGCCGAGGCGCGCGTCCACGATCTCCACGTCGCGCAGGGACGCCTCGGCCAGCTCGGTGGCCACACCCCGTACGCCGGTCAGCACCGAGTCGAGGAACCGGGCGCGCACCAGCTCCGTACGGTCCAGGGCGCAGCCGTCCAGCGCACAGTCCATGAACCGGGCGCCGCGCCCCGACTGGTCGGCGAGGTCCACGGAGGAGAACCGCAGGCCGTCGTAGTCGCCGTCCGCCTCCAGCCCGGCGTCCTCGTACGGGACGAGCGGCGGCAGCCGTACCTCCGGCCGCCGCGCCGCCGTGATCTCCTTGCGCCTGCCGGCGGTGCTCTTCCCGGTGGTGCCCCTGCTGCTGTTCCTGCCCGCGCTCGCTGCCATGGGCCCATCGTGGCCTACGGGACCGACAGCCCGGCGGCCCGGTGCGTTCCCTCTTCTCCTGCCCCCGTCAGCCCGCGCGGCGCAGACCCACCGTGGACCAGCGCACGCCGGAGCGACCGTGCAGGTCCGCGCGCCCGCTGACGTGGACGGCGCTCAGCCCCTGCTCCCTGCCGAGCTCGACGGTTTCGTCCACGGACACGTCGAACATCCGCCGCCCGGCCGGAACGGGCCCGTGCCGCAGAGTCAGGACCACCAGGCCGCCCGGTGCCGCCACCCGGCCCAGCGCCTCCATCCCCGCTGCCCGCTCCCCCGCGTCCAGATGCATCCAAACGGCGGTCAGCAGCACCAGGTCGAACCGCCGCCCCAGCGTCCGTACCGCCCGCAACTCCGGCAGCTCGTCGTCCAGCCACTCGACGGGCCGCGCCGCATGGATCACCCGCCCCCGCTCCCGCAGTCCGGCCGTCGGCTCCACGGCGACCACCGCATGCCCCAGCGCCGCCAGCGCGGCGGCGTCACGCCCGCTCCCCGCCCCGATGTCGAGCACCGCGCCGGGCCGTTCGGGAAAGAGCTCCAGCACTTCACGGTGCACGTCGGCGAAGGTGACGCTCTCGTACTGTTCCACCAGCGCCTCGGCCGCCTCGGCGTAACCTGCGGTGCTCGACGTGCTGTTGGTCCCTGTCACGGGCCTGCTCCCCATCCCTTGCCTTCTCCGGTTTGGCGGTAGCCGGGTGCTGCCGGCCCGAACGAACCGGCCGACCCGGCCGACCCGCGTGGGCCGAATGGACCGATGAGTTCGACCGGCCGGTCGAGTCCCCCTACTGTGAGCCCCCGTTCGAGGAGGAACAGATGACCCAGCTTCTGCGCGTGCAGAACTTCACCGTGTCGAGCGACGGTATCGCCGCCGGCGAGGAACAGACCCTGGAGCGGCCCTTCGGCCACGTGGACCCGCAACGCCTCATGGCCTGGGCCGGAGCCACCGCGGGCTGGCCGAATCGCACCGACGGCAAGGGCAGCCGGGGCTTGGACGACTACTTCACACGCGACTTCTCCCACAACATCGGCGCCGAGATCATGGGCCGCCACAAGTTCGGCCCGCAGCGCGGCCCCTGGACGGACCATGAGTGGCAGGGCTGGTGGGGCGACGAACCCCCGTTCCACACGCCGGTGTTCGTCCTCACCCACCACGTGCGCCCCTCGATCGAGCTCTCCGACACCACGTTCCACTTCGTCGACGCCGACCCGGCCACGGCTCTCGCCCAGGCCCGCGAAGCCGCCCAGGGCAAGGACGTACGCCTCGGCGGCGGGGCCACCACCATCCGCGAGTTCCTCGACGCCGACCTCGTGGACACCCTGCACGTGGCGGTCGCCCCGGTGAAGTACGGCTCCGGGATCCGGCTCTGGGACTCCCCCGACGAGCTCCGCGACCGCTTCCACCTGGACGTGGTCCCCAGCCCGAGCGGGGTGACCCACCACCTGTTCTGGCGGAAGCAGGGGCAGGGGCGGGCCTGACGGGCGGGACCTTCGCAACACGCTTCAGCCGATCGCCTCCGGCGAACCCAGCTTGGCCAGCGCCTCGTCCGTCAGCCGGTACACGGTCCACTCGTCCTGCGGGCGGGCGCCCAGGGACTCGTAGAAGCCGATGGACGGGGTGTTCCAGTCGAGCACCGACCACTCCAGGCGGCCGTAACCCCGGTCCACGCACGTCCGGGCGAGTTCGGTCAGCAGGGCCTTGCCGTGGCCGCCGCCTCGGCGCTCGGGGCGTACGTAGAGGTCTTCGAGGTAGATGCCGTGAACCCCGCGCCAGGTCGAGAAGTTGAGGAACCAGAGCGCGAAGCCGACCGTGTCGCCGTCCTCGTCCGAGACGGCGATGTGGGCGTAGGCGGCGGGCCGCTCGCCGAAGAGAGCCTCGTGCAACTGCTCCTCGGTGGCCTGCGCCTCGTCGAGCGCCTTCTCGTAGTCGGCCAGCTCGCGGATCATGGCGTGGATGGCGGGGACGTCTGTTGCGGTGGCGGTGCGAATCATGGGGGCAGCGTAGACGCGGCGGGAGACGGGCGGCCGCCGGGTCGGCGGAGAGGTGCAACCATCCCCGCACACGCGGGGAGCACCAGGCGGTGATGCTGCCCGGCACCGTCACCCTGGGACCATCCCCGCACGCGCGGGGAGCACTCCGGGTCTTCGGGGAGGCGGTACTCGGTGACGGGATCATCCCCGCAGACCCAGGGACACTCTTCCCGACCTGCGGGCTCCCGGTCTCCTGGACTCCTGGTCGCCTGGTCTCCCCCACGGACACCGGCGACGGACACCCCCGTCCCAAGGGCCCGCGCGTCCGGAGAGCGG
>NZ_JBHWZJ010000016.1:0-43415 GCF_042728415.1 Streptomyces sp. NPDC060198
TTGTGTCCTGTGTTGGGCGCGCCGCGCCCGGGCCCGCGCCGCCCCCCCCCTCGACGAGGCGGCCACGGTGGAGCGAGGGCGACCGGTAGGTGCGCCGTTTCACGTGAAACATGGGGCGGCACGGAGGATCCGGCCGGACGGTTCAGGGACGGTCGTCGCGGTTCTTCCCGTTCGGGTCGCCTGCTTCGGCCTCCGCCTGCTTCGCCCTGACCTCGGGGTCCAGGTCGGTGCCGTCGACCGAGGTCAGCGGGGACTGGTCGTCACGGACCGCGGTGGGCTCCGACGGCTCCACCAGCCAGTCCGGGTTGGCCTGCCGGTCCCACCAGCGCCAGGCGGCGCAGGCGCCCCCGGCGACCAGCGAGAGGACGAGGAATCCCTTGACGAACCGACCGGTCTTCGCCCGGCGTGCGTTCTTCCTCGCGAGCCGGTTGATGTCCTTGGCGGTCACCTGACCGCGCAGCGCTGCCAGAGCCGCTGCGCTGCGGACTTGGGCCTCCTCGGCGATCGGTGTGGCCGCGGCCACCGCGTACTCGAATCGGGGCACTGTGTAGCCGGCGGCGTTCTTGGCCACCTTGCGGGTCCGTACTGCGGCGCCCCGGGCAGCGTCGTCGACCTTCGGGGGCACGTGGGCGAGAGCCTGGTCGATGCGCGGCGCGACATGCGCGACGTACTGCACACGGGCCTGCTGCGCCGCAGCCGACACCTTGGGTGCGAGGCGCACGCGTGCCTCGTTGGCGTAGTGCGCGGCCTGGATCTTGGCTGTGTCGGCGTAAGGCGCCACCACTTCCGCGGCGTGCTGCGCGCTTTCCTTCGCCGAGTCGGTTGCGGCGCGCACGCTGTCGATGCGGGTCACGGGATCCTCCTCCTTGGTGGCGGGTAGGTACTCCGCCTGTCCGCCCATGCCGAAATCATGCCTGCGAGGGTTCTGCGCGGCATGCGGGACGGGCATCCGGGTCATGGGGCGAACGCGGTCAATCCGAATCATGGAGTGCGTGGACGACGATGCCACGGTTCAGGTGGAGGCGCGCCGTACGGGCGTCTGCCCCGCAGGGTGTGTCCTGGTGAAGCGCCCGGACGGGGCACGGGGAGAAGTGCGGTCCGCAGCCACCGCGCAGGGAGAGTTCGCCGTGCGAGGATCGGGGAGTTTCACCGCGTGGACCGAGGATCGATGGAAGGCAGACCGTGGCCGAGCAGCTGTACGCCACCCTGAGGACGAGCCAGGGCGACATCGAGATCCGGCTTCTGCCGAACCACGCTCCCAGGACGGTCCGGAACTTCGTCGACCTTGCCACCGGCGCCAGGGAGTGGACCCACCCGGCGACGGGCACCCGGTCCGCCGGCCGGCTCTACGACGGAACGGTCTTCCACCGGGTCCTGGAGAACTTCATGATCCAGGGCGGCGATCCACTGGGCAACGGCACCGGGGGGCCGGGGTACGAGTTCCCGGACGAGTTCCATCCCGATCTCGCTTTCACCCGGCCCTACCTGCTCGCCATGGCCAACGCCGGACCGGGGACGAACGGTTCGCAGTTCTTCGTGACCGTCTCACCCACGGCGTGGCTGACGGGCAAGCACACGATCTTCGGTGAGGTCCCCGGCGCGGCCGGCCGCAAGGTCGTGGACGCGATCGCGTCGCTCCCGGCGAACCCGCGGACGAACCGGCCTATTCAGGACGTCGTACTGGAATCGGTCCTGATAGAGCGACGGTGAGGCGCCGAGCCGCGGACGGCTGAGCGGTGGACGGCCGGACCGGGGGCCGCAGAGCGGCGGCCTGCCGGCCGTGGGGCTGCGGTCCTTCTGATCGCCTGTCAGTCCCCCGGTGGGTTTCCGCGCGGGGAATCATCGGGACCGGTGGTCCGTACGGTTACATGACGGACCAGGACTGGCAGTGACAGGGCTGGCAGCGACGGACCGAGAGGTCGGTACCGATGGACCAGCAGCCGCCGGCAGACCGTGACCCGTCCGAAGAGGGAGGGGCGACGCGGTTCTGCTACCGCCATCCGGACCGCGGGACCGGAATCCGCTGCGCCCGGTGCGAGCGTCCGATCTGCACCGAGTGCATGATCAGTGCCTCCGTGGGTTTCCACTGCCCGGAATGCGTCCGGACCGCTGCGGGTACGGGCCACCACCCGGCTGCCACGCGGCCCCGTACGCTCACCGGCGGCGCGGTGGCGGCCGATTCCCGGCTGGTCACGAAGATCCTGCTCGCGATCAATGTGGCGGTCTTCGCCGCCGTGTGGCTGACCGGCAGGTCGTGGCTGCTCCAGGACCTGCTGCTGGTGGGCCGCGCCTGGGATTCCCAGCCGTTCCCCGGCAGCCTGACGGGGGTTGCCGAGGGACAGTGGTACCGCCTGATCACCTCGGTCTTCCTCCACGAGGAGCTGCTGCACATCGCCTTCAACATGCTCGGGCTGTGGTGGCTGGGTGGGCCTCTGGAGGCCGCGCTCGGCCGGCTCCGCTTTCTCGCGCTGTATCTGCTGTCGGGGCTGGCGGGCAGCGCGGTCACCTACTGGATGAGCGCGCAGAACCAGGGTTCCCTGGGAGCCTCCGGGGCCGTCTTTGGTCTTCTGGGCGCCACCGTCGTGCTCATGCGGCGGATGAACTACGACCTGCGGCCGGCCTTGGTCATCCTCGCGCTGAACGTGCTCTTCAGCCTGCGGCCGGGGGTCGCGTGGCAGGCCCATCTCGGCGGTCTGGTCGCCGGAACGCTCATCGCCGCCGCGCTGGTGCACGCGCCCCCCGCCCGGCGGAATCTGGTGCAGTTCGGGGCTTGTGCCTTGGTTTTGGTGGCGTCGGTCCTGATCGTTCTTGCTCGAACCGCAGCGCTTACCTGACGGATTCTGTCCACTTCCGAGGTGGACTTATCCACAGAGTGGGACGGTGAGGGAGTGGAGAGTGGGTACTGGTGTTCGTACTGTCGCTGAACAGGGTCTTTCTGGCCCAGAAAGGCGCTACAGCCCCCCTCGATGAGGGAGGCTGTAGTCACACTGGCGTCAACTTCGGCGTGGGTTATCCACAGATCGTCTGACCTTTTCCCCCGGTTGTGGATAACTCTGTGGGTAACTTCCGGGCGCGGCCCGGAAGCAGGCAGGGGCGGGCACCCGGAAGGCCGGTCGGACACCGCTGTCGCACGGGTTCCGCCGGTATCTCGGGTGACGCGGTCCTTCGGGGTCAGGCAGTTGTCGCGCATGCCGCGGGGAAGGGGCGGCAGGAGCAGGGGGGAAGCCGGTTCAGCGGACTACTTCCACTGCGTGGAGACGGCGAACCCGCCGCCGATGAGTCCGAAGCCGACCACGATGTTCCAGTTGTGGAGCGCCTCGATGGGGAGCGAGCCGTCGGTCACGTAGAACAGGACGATCCAGGCCAGACCGATGAGGAAGAGCCCCAGCATCACCGGAGCGATCCAGCCGCGATTGCCCAGCTTGATGGTGGTCGCCTGGTTCGCCGCGATCGGCGTGAAACCGGCCTTCTTGCGGATACGTGACTTCGGCACGAGGAACGCTCCTGTCGATGCGCTGCGTGACCGCGCAGTGATCTTTGGCTGGCGCCCGAGGGCGCTGGGGGGAAGCTGCCTCCCCCGGGCGTCCGTTAGCGTAGTGCTTCCATGGCGCCTGATGAGATAAGGGTACGTTGAGCAATCTCGCGGACTCTCCCGAAAGGGCGGCCCGGCGCACCTCGAAGTGGCCGGTCCGGGTGCTCACCGCTGCCGTCTTCGCGCTCGCCGGTCTCATTTTCGTGACCAGTGCCAATACGGCCAAGGGCACCAACATCCGCAGCGACTCCTCCCTGCTCAGGCTCTCCGACCTCATCGGTGAGCGGAGCGACAAGAACGGGCTGCTGACCGAATCGAACGCGGCCGTGCGCGCGCAGATCGACGCGCTCGCCCAGCGCGACGACGGCAGCACCGAGGCCCAGGACACCCGGCGCAAGGCGCTGGAGAAATCGGCCGGGACGACGGCGATCACCGGGAAGTCGGTCAGCGTGACGCTCGACGACGCCCCGCCCGACGCGACCGCGAACCCCGGCTACCCGGAGCCCCAGCCCAACGACCTGGTGATCCACCAGCAGGACCTGCAGGCCGTGGTCAACGCGCTCTGGGACGGTGGCGCACAGGGCATCCAGGTCATGGACCAGCGGCTCATCTCCACCAGCGCCGTCCGCTGCGTCGGCAACACCCTGATCCTCCAGGGCCGCGTCTACTCGCCTCCGTACAAGGTCACCGCCGTGGGCGATCCCGACAAGCTCCGCGCGGCGCTCGACGCCTCCACCGCCCTGCAGAACTACCAGCTGTACGTGAAGGCGTACGGGCTCGGCTGGAAACTCGACGAGGACGACGGCGCGACCCTGCCGGCGTACTCGGGCACGATCGACCTCCACTACGCCCAGCCCGCCGGATAGCCGCGGTCCCGGGCGGGACGGAGGGCGGCCTTCCGCCGGCACCCTGTGGCTTTCCACAGCTGCCCCACGTCCGGGCCGGCGACCTTTAGTCTGGTCCCGAACCGAATGGAGGGGCAGCATGTACGGCTGGATCTGGCGCCATCTGCCGGGCAACGCGCTGGTGCGGGGGATCATCTCGCTCGTGCTCGTCCTGGGAGTCGTCTACGCACTCTTCCAGTACGTCTTCCCCTGGGCGGAGCCGCTGCTCCCGTTCGGTGACGTGACGGTGGACGGCCAGAGCGCCGGAGCGGAGGCAGGGCAGTGAGCGCACGCATTCTGGTCGTGGACAACTACGACAGCTTCGTCTTCAACCTCGTGCAGTACCTCTACCAGCTCGGCGCGGAGTGCGAGGTGGTCCGCAACGACGAGGTCACCACCGCCCACGCCCAGGACGGCTTCGACGGGGTCCTGCTCTCGCCCGGCCCCGGTGCTCCCGAACAGGCCGGTGTCTGCATCGACATGGTGCGCCACTGCGCGTCGACGGGTGTTCCGGTCTTCGGCGTCTGTCTCGGCATGCAGGCGATGACGGTGGCGTACGGCGGGGTCGTGGACCGGGCGCCCGAGCTGCTGCACGGCAAGACCTCGCCGGTGTTCCACGACGGGCAGGGCGTCTTCGCGGGCCTGCCGTCCCCCTTCACCGCCACCCGCTACCACTCGCTGGCCGCCGAACCCTCCGCGTTCCCCGCCGCGCTGGAAGTCACCGCGCGTACGGCCGACGGCATCGTCATGGGGCTGCGCCACCGCGATCTGCCGGTCGAGGGAGTGCAGTTCCACCCCGAGTCGGTACTCACCGAGCACGGTCATCTGATGCTGGCCAACTGGCTCGTCCGGTGCGGCGACACGGGCGCGGTCGGCAGGTCGGCGGGGCTCACGCCGGTGGTGGGCAAGGCCGTCGCGTGACCCCACTCCGTCCCGAGCACGACGCCGGGCAGGAGTACCCGCCCGGACGCGGGAGGGACGGTTCGTTCGAGGACGCGGTGGGCCGGCTGGCGGACCCGTTGAACGACCCGTTGCCGGGCGGCTACGCCCCGCCCCGGGCCCGCCACGCCGGGGACGGGCCGGTGGAGAGCGCACCGGGCGGCCCGCCGGACGAACGTCCGCCCGCGGGGGGACGCGTGGTCGAGGGCGTGGTGGTGGAGAGCTCCCTGCGGGGCCGTACGGGGGGACCACGGCCACCGCAGCGGCCCGTCCGGCCCCATCGGCGCAAGAACCCCCAACAGGCCGTCTACGGGCCGCAGGAGGGCCTCGGTCCGTCCGGCGAACCCGGCGAGTGGTACGACCCCGAGGGCTACCGCCGCGACTGGTACGGGCAGGAGCGGCAGCCGGCCGCGTCCGGACCGGCCGGCCCCACCACGTCGGGCTCCGGCACGGGCGCCGCGACCGCTGCGGGCGTCACGCCCGCCGGAGCGTCATCGGGCACGCGGTACCCCTCCACCCCGTCGTTCCCCGGCGCGTTCCCGGACGAGGCGGCGACCACCGTCCTGCCCACGCAGGACCCGCCGGGGGACGACCCCGGTCGGCTCCCGCCGCATGACGAGACCGTCGCATTGCGGACGGTGGGCCCCGCCCGTGCGGACGGGGCTCCGGAGGGCGTGCCGGCGGCGGGCGGCCGGGCGGAGCGGCGGAGGGCGGCGAAGGCGGGCGGGCGCCGCAGGGCGCCGCAGCAGCCGGTTCCCTCCGGGGGGAGTGGCCCGGGCGCGGGACCCGGGGGTACGGAGCCCGCCCGCCCGATGTCGCGGGTGGAGGCCCGCAGGGCGGCCCGCGCGGCCAAGGACAGCCCGGCCGTGGTCGTCAGCCGGGTCGTCGGCGAACTCTTCATATCGCTCGGTGTGTTGATGCTGCTGTTCGTCGCCTACCAGCTCTGGTGGACCAACGTCCGGGCCGACCGGATCGCGGGGCAGGAGACCCACAAGATCCAGGACCAGTGGGCGGCCGGCGAGCGGGATCCCGGGACCTTCGCGCCCGGCCAGGGCTTCGCGATCATCCACATCCCGAAACTCGACGTGGTCGCGCCCATCGCGGAGGGCACCAGCAAGGAGAAGGTGCTCGACCGGGGCATGGTCGGCCACTACGGCGAGGGTGCGCTGAAGACCGCGATGCCCTCGGACCCCCGGGGCAACTTCGCGCTGGCCGGCCACCGCAACACCCATGGTGAGCCGTTCCGTTACGTCAACAAGCTGAAGCCGGGCGACAAGGTCGTGGTCGAGACCCAGGACGCGTACTACACGTACGAGATGACGAAGACCCTCGCGCAGACCTCGCCGTCCAATGTGTCGGTGATCGATCCGGTGCCCGCGGGGTCCGGTTTCACGGCACCCGGCCGGTACATCACGCTGACGACGTGCACGCCGGAGTTCACCAGTACCTACCGTCTGATCGTCTGGGGCAAGATGGTCGACGAGCGGCCTCGGAGCAAGGGCAAGCCCGACGCCCTCCTGGACTGACGACAGTGCGCTCGGGGGCGGAACGTCCCGGCGACGGACAACCCCATGACAAGGGACGGTTGCGGTGGCGACGAGGACCGAGTACGAGGCGCGGGCCGACGAACCCGCGCCCACTCCCGCGACGGAGCCGTCCGGGCGTCATCCGGTGGCGGCGATCGTCAGCGTCTTCGGTGAACTCCTCATCACCGCGGGGCTGGTGCTCGGCCTCTTCGTGGCGTACTCGCTGTGGTGGACCAACGTGGTGGCCGACCACGAGGCCGACAAGCAGAGCAACGCCGTCCGCGACGGCTGGACGGCGGACGGCGGACCGGGCGACCTGAACACCGAGGGCGGCATCGGCTTCCTGCACGTGCCCGCCATGAAGAACGGCGAGGTGCTGGTCAAGAAGGGCACCGAGACCTCGGTACTCAACGACGGTGTCGCCGGCTACTACACCGATCCCCTTCCGGCTGCGCTCCCCTCGGACGACCCGGGGAACTTCACGCTCGCGGCGCACCGGGACGGTCACGGCGCGAAGTTCCACAACATCGACAAGCTGCACGACGGTGACGCGATCGTCTTCGAGACCAAGGACACCTGGTACGTCTACAAGGTCTTCAAGACGCTCCCGGAGACCACGAAGTACAACGTGGACGTCCTTCAGCAGGTGCCGAAGGAGGCCGGAGTGACCAAACCCGGCCACTACATCACCCTGACGACCTGCACGCCCGTCTACACCTCGAAGTACCGCTACGTCGTGTGGGGCGAGCTGGTGCGCACGGAGAAGGTCGACAGCGACCGCACGCTCCCGGCCGAGCTGCGCTGACCGCCCGCCGCGTCGGACGCGCGGTATCGGGCGCGCACCGCCTCGCACGGGACGCGCAGTAGCCGTCGCTCCGGCTTATCACCCGTAGAACATACGAATGGGCCCGGACCGCCTCAGGTGGTCCGGGCCCATTCGCGTGGCGGGGGTCAGTGCCCCATGTTGCCGAAGAGGCCGTCCCCGCCGCCGCCCACGGTCTTCACGTTGACCGCGCTGCCCTTGGCGACCTGCTGGTTGGTCTGCGGGTCGGAGCTGAGGATGCGGGCGTTGTCGTCGGACGAGCCGTCGACGCTGCCGAGGACGAGGCCGCTCTGGGCGAGCAGGTTCTTCGCGTCGCCGAGAGTCTGCCCGGCCAGGTTCGGGACGGCCACCTGCTCGGGCTGCGGCGGTCCCTTGGAGACCTTCAGCACGATCTGGACGTCCTTGGCCTGCTGGGTGTTGGCCTCCGGGGTCTGCCCGACCACGGTGCCCGCCGGAGACGTCGAGTCGACATCGGTCCGCGAGATGCTCGTGAACTCGAGGGCGACCAGCTGGGCCTGCGCCTGTTCGAAGGTGCGGCCGGACGTCGAGAGATCCGGCATGGTGATGAGCTTCTCCTCGGCGACGGTGATCGTCACCTCGGAGTCCTTCTCGGCCTCGGACCCGCCTTCCGGACTCTGCTTGGTGACCGTGCCCGGGGTCGCGTCGGACTGCTCGCTCTCCACCTTGACGGTGAAGCCCTTCTCTTCCAGCTGCTTGCGGGCGCTGTCCTTGGACTTCTCGGTCACGTCCGGGACCTCGACCTTGGGCGCACCGGAGGAGACGTGGACCGTGACGGTCGCGTTCTTCTCGATGTCACCGCCGGAGGGGTCCTGGTCGCAGATCTTGCCCTTCTCCTGGTCCTCGCACGGCTTCTCCTCGCCGACCTTGAGGACCAGATCGGAGTTGGTGGCGAGCCGTTGGGCCTCCGCGACCGTCGATCCGACCATGTTCGGTACCGGGACGGTGCCGGCTTCCTCCTTCTCGCTGAAGACGGCGCGGCCGATCAGGATGGCTCCGATCAGTACGAGCACGCCCGCGACGACGAGGAGGATCGTCGAGGTGTTGTTCTTCTTCTGGCGCCGCCGGCCGGGGCGGTCGTCGTAGCCGTAGCCGCCGTCGTCGGGGTTGAGCGGCGGCATCATCGACGTCTGCGGGCCGCCGCCGTTGTCCGCGGCACGCAGGGCGGTGGTGGGCTGGTCGCCTCCGTAGCCGCCGTCGTAACCGCCGTAGCCCCCGTAACCGGCCGCACCCATGGCGGCCGCCGCGGCGACGGGGCGGCCGTCGAGGCAGGCCTCGATGTCGGCGCGCATCTCGTCGGCGGACTGGTAGCGGTAGTCGGGGTCCTTGGTGAGCGCCTTCAGCACGATCGCGTCCATCTCGGGCGTGATCTCGGGGTCGAAGTTGCTCGGCGGCTGCGGTTCCTCACGGACGTGCTGGTAGGCCACCGCTACGGGCGAGTCCCCGATGAAGGGCGGCCGGACCGCGAGCAGCTCGTACAGCAGGCAGCCGGTGGAGTACAGGTCGGAGCGGGCGTCGACCTGCTCGCCCTTCGCCTGCTCCGGGGAGAGGTACTGGGCGGTGCCGATGACCGCGGCGGTCTGCGTCATCGTCATGCCGGAGTCACCCATCGCACGGGCGATGCCGAAGTCCATGACCTTGACCTGGCCGGTGCGCGTCAGCATGACGTTGGCCGGCTTGATGTCGCGGTGCACGATCTGGGCGCGGTGCGAGTACTCCAGCGCCTGGAGGATGCCGACCGTCATCTCCAGGGTGCGCTCGGGCAGCAGTCTGCGGCCGGAGTGCAGGAGCTCCCGGAGCGTCGAGCCGTCGACGTACTCCATCACGATGTACGGGATCGAGACCCCGTCCACGTAGTCCTCACCGGTGTCGTAGACGGCGACGATCGCGGGGTGGTTGAGCGAGGCGGCAGACTGGGCCTCACGGCGGAACCGGGCCTGGAAGGACGGATCGCGGGCCAGGTCGGCCCGGAGCGTCTTCACGGCTACGGTGCGGCCGAGCCGGGTGTCGTGCGCGAGGTAGACCTCGGCCATGCCACCACGGCCGAGCACCGAGCCCAGTTCGTACCGGCCGCCGAGGCGACGCGGCTCTTCCATCACTGTTCCAGCCCTCTCCGTCAGTCCCGACCGCACCCGTGTGTGGTCCGGCGGTGCGCTGTCCGCGCATACGCTACCGGGCACACGCGACGCGTTCGGCCCGCACCCGTCAGCCGATATCCGACCGGTATCCCGATGTCCGGTATGACGGTCAGGCGTCAGGCCCTGCTACTTGCTGTCGATGACCGCCTTCATGATGGCCCTCGCGATCGGGGCGGCCAGGCCACCACCGGAGATGTTGTCGCGGTTGGCCTTGCTGTCGGCGACCACGACCGCGACGGCGACCGGGGATCCCTTGTCGGTCTTCGCGTACGAGATGAACCAGGCGTACGGCTTCTTGCTGTTGTTCACGCCGTTCTCGGCCGTGCCGGTCTTGCCGCCGACGGTGACGCCGTCGATCCTGGCGTTGGTTCCCGTGCCCTGCTCGACGACGGTCTCCATCATCTGCTGGATCTTCTGGGCGTTGGCGGCGGAGAGGGGCTGGCTCATCTCCTTCGGCTCGGCCGTGTAGATGGTGTCCGTGTTCGGCGCCTGCCGCGCGGCGACCATGTACGGCTGCATGAGCTTGCCGTCGTTGGCGATGGTCGAGGCCACCATGGCCATCTGGAGCGGGGTGGCGCGGTTGGACGCCTGGCCGATGCCCGCCATGGCGTTCTGCGACGGGTTGTCCTCGGGGTAGACGCTCTTGTCGGCGCGGACCGGGGTGAAGATCTCGTCGTTGAAGCCGAATTTGTTGGCTTCTTCGATCATCTTCTTGTTGCCGAGGTCGGCGCTGATCTTGCCGAAGACGGTGTTGCAGGACCAGCGCAGGGCTTCCCGGAGCGAGGCGTTCTCGCAGGGGATGTTGCCCTCGTTGTTGAGCGGGAGCTTGGTGAGGGGGATGTTGTACGGGAGCGGCGACTTGGTCGTATCGTCGATGCTGTCGTAGAGGCCGTTCTCCAGGGCGGCGGCCGCCGTGACGACCTTGAACGTCGAACCCGGCGGGTAGGTCTCGCGCAGCGCCCGGTTGAGCATCGGCTGGTCCTTGTCCGCGAGGAGCTTCGCGCGGGCTGCGGAGTCCTTGTCGGAGTTGCCGGCGAACACCGACGGGTCGTAGGACGGCGTGCTGGCCAGGGCCAGGATGGCGCCGGTCTGCGGGTCGAGCGCGACGGCCGCGCCCTTCTGGTTGCCGAGTCCCTCGAAGGCGGCCTTCTGCGCGGCGCCGTTGAGGGTGGTGACGACGTTGCCGCCCTTCTTCTCGTCGCCGGTGAACATCGACAGGGTGCGGTTGAAGAAGAGCTGGTCGTCGTTGCCCGTGAGGATGCCGTCCTCGAGGTTCTCCAGCTGGGTGGAGTCGAACGCCTGCGAGGAGAAGCCGGTGACGGGGGCCCACATGGGCCCGTCCTTCCAGACCCGCTTGTACTTGAAGTCGCTGCCGTTCGTCTCGACCGAGCCCGTGACGGCCTTGCCGTCGACGATGATGTCGCCGCGCTCGTGGGCGTACCGCTCGATCCGGACGCGACGGTTCTCCTCGCGCGAGTTCAGCTCGTCGGCGCGGACGTACTGCAGGTAGTTCGTGCGGACCAGCAGGGCCAGGATCAGGACCCCGCAGAAGATCGCGATCCTGCGCAGGGGCTTGTTCACGGACGGACCACCTGAGTCATCTCGGCGTCGGGCGAGGGGGCGGGGGCGGGCGCCGGGCGGCGCGCGGTGTCGCTGATCCGGATGAGGATCGCGATTAGCGCCCAGTTGGCGAGCACGGACGAACCGCCGTACGCCAGGAACGGCATCGTCATACCGCTGAGCGGGATGAGGCCCATCACACCGCCGGCGACGACGAAGACCTGGATGGCGAAGGCGCCGGAGAGACCGACCGCCAGGAGCTTGCCGAACGGGTCGCGGGCGGCGAGGGCGGTACGGATACCGCGCTCGACGATCAGGCCGTAGACCAGCAGGACCGCCATCATTCCGGCCAGTCCCAGCTCCTCGCCGACGGTGGAGAGGATGAAGTCGGCGTTGGCGGCGAACATGATCAGGTCCGAGTGGCCCTGGCCGAGGCCGGAGCCGAGGGTGCCGCCGGAACCGAACGACATCAGGGACTGGGCGATCTGCTCGCTCGCGCCGCTGCCGCCCTGGCCGAATCCCTTGAAGGGGTCCAGCCACGCGTCCACGCGCTGCTGGACGTGCGGCTCGAAGGTCGCGACGCCGACCGCGCCCGCCCCGGACATCAGCAGACCGAAGACGATCCAGCTGGTCCGCTCGGTCGCCACGTAGAGCATGACGATGAAGAGGCCGAAGAAGAGCAGCGAGGTGCCGAGGTCGGTCTCGAAGACGAGGATCAGGATCGACAGCGCCCAGATCGTCAGGATCGGGCCGAGGTCACGGCCGCGGGGCAGGTACATCCCCATGAAGCGTCGGCTCGCCAGGGCCAGCGCGTCGCGCTTCACCATGAGATAGCCGGAGAAGAAGATCGCGATGAAGATCTTCGCGAACTCTCCGGGCTGGATGGAGAACGGACCCAGGCTGATCCAGATCTTCGCGCCGTTCACCTCGGGGAAGAAGATCGGGGAGATCAGCAGGACCAGGGCCACGACCATGGAGATGTACGTGTAGCGCTGGAGGACGCGGTGGTCCTTGAGGACCATCAGCACGGCGACGAAGAAGGCGACGCCGATCGCCGAGTACAGCAGCTGCTTGGGCGCGTCCGGGCTGTAGGTGTACCCCCGTCGCGCCGCGTCCTGGATCAGACGCTGCGACTGGTCGAGACGCCAGATCAGCACCAGACCCAGTCCGTTGAGCAGCGTGGCCAGCGGCAGCAGCAGCGGGTCGGCGTACGGCGCGAACTTGCGCACCACGAGGTGGGCCACGCCGCCGAGCAGGATGAGCCCGGCGCCGTAGCCGAGCATGCCGGAAGGCAGCTTGCCGTCGATGGCGAGACCGACGTTGGCGTACGCGAACACCGAGATGGCGATGGCGAAGACCATCATGATCAGTTCGGTGTTGCGGCGGCTCGGTGCGTCGATCGCGCCGATGGTGGTCGTGTTGGTGACAACGCTCATGGTGCTGTGGGCCCCCTACGGCCTTACTGCTTACCGCACTGCGGGACCAGCTTCTGCTCTTCCTCCGAGAGGCTGGGGCCGGGAGTGGGGGTCGCTGCGGTCGGCTTCGTCTCCTTGGCGGTCTCCTTGTCGGAGGCCGTCGTGGAGGTCTTGTCGGCAGAAGCGGCTGCCTCGGCGGCCTGCTTCTCGGCCGCTCGGCGCTGAGCGTCCTTCTTGCAGGCGGTCGCCTGGAGCGACAACTGGTCGACCTTCTCGCGGGCGTCGGCCAGGTTGCCCTCGGCGATCGTCTCCTCGACCTGCTTGCGCTGGTACGGCGGCAGGTACTTGAGTTCGATCTCCGGGTGGTCCTTCTCGACCTTCGAGAGCGAGATCCAGCCGAGGTCCTGGCTGATGCCCTGGAACAGGGCGACGTTGTCGTTCTTCGCGCCCACGTAGTACTGCGTCTGCGTCCAGCGGTAGCCGCCGTACACACCGCCGCCGACGATCGCCAGGGCGAGCACGACGTAGAGCGACCGCTTGAGCCACCTGCGTCCGCCGGGCTTGACGAAGTCGTCCTCGGTGTACGAGTCGAAGGAACCGTGGGGGCCGTCGCCGTAACCGGAGTCCGAACCGCTGCCGGGAGGGCCGAAGCCTCCGGCGGGGGGCGGCACGGGACGTCCGAGGCCGGCCGCGCGTCCGGCCGGGGTCTGCATGGCCCCGCCGTCGCTGAGCTGTGCCTGGTTCTCCGCGACCGCACCGACGATCACCGGGGTGTCGCTGAGGTGACCGGCCAGGGTGTCGTTGCTGTCGGCGTCCAGGACGTCGGCGACGATGCAGGTGATGTTGTCCGGTCCGCCGCCGCGCAGGGCGAGCTGGATGAGCTCCTGGATGGTCTCCTGGGGGCCCTGGTAGCTGGCGAGCGTCTCTTCCATCGTCTGGTGCGAGACGACACCGGAGAGGCCGTCGGAGCAGATGAGGTAGCGGTCGCCGGCCCGGACCTCCCGGATGGAGAGGTCGGGTTCGACGTGGTCGCCACTGCCCAGGGCCCGCATCAGCAGGGAGCGCTGCGGGTGGGTGGTGGCCTCCTCCTCGGTGATCCGGCCCTCGTCCACCAGACGCTGCACCCAGGTGTGGTCCTGGGTGATCTGCGTGAGGAGGCCGTCGCGCAGCAGGTACGCGCGGGAGTCGCCGACGTGCACCAGGCCGAGGCGCTGGCCCGTCCAGAGCAGGGCGGTGAGCGTGGTGCCCATGCCCTCCAGCTGGGGGTCCTCCTCGACCATGACGCGAAGCTGGTCGTTGGCCCGCTGCACGGCGGTGCCGAGCGAGGTGAGGATGTCCGAGCCGGGCACGTCGTCGTCGAGCTGGACGAGCGTGGAGATCACCTCGGAGCTGGCGACCTCACCTGCGGCCTGGCCGCCCATGCCGTCGGCGATCGCGAGGAGCCGGGGACCGGCGTAGCCGGAGTCCTCGTTCCCCTCCCGGATCATGCCCTTGTGCGATCCGGCGGCGAAACGCAAGGAAAGACTCATGCGCACCTCGCCCGTCGGTTCGGGGTACAGCCGGTCTTGTCGAGCCACACTGCCCACCCTCCGGTCGGGAACCGGGCCGAGTCCTTCGTCAGGACCGCCGCGGCTCGCTCGCTCCGCTCGCTCATTGTCGTACTACTTCCGCAGCTCGATGACGGTCTTGCCGATACGGATCGGCGCACCCAGCGGAACAGGCGTCGGGGTGGTGAGACGGGTCCGGTCGAGATACGTGCCGTTGGTGGACCCGAGATCCTCGACGATCCACTGGCCGTCCCGGTCGGGGTAGATCCTGGCATGCCGACTGGACGCGTAGTCGTCGTCCAGCACGATCGTTGAATCGTGGGCCCGGCCCAGCGTGATGGTCTGGCCCTGGAGCGCGACCGTGGTGCCCGTGAGGGAGCCTTCGGAGACGACCAGTTTGGTCGGTGCGCCGCGGCGCTGACGCGCCGGCTGCTGGCGTTGCTGCGGTGGTGCCGCCGCTTGTTGGCGGGCCTGCTGCGGACGCGTCTCGGTACCCGTACGGCGTGAGCCGCGCTGGGTGACGCGCGTTCCGAACAGATCGCTGCGGATGACCTGTACGGCCACGATCACGAACAGCCACAGAACGGCCAGGAAACCTAGCCGCATGACCGTCAGGGTCAGCTCTGACATTGCCCCCGCTTCACCCTTCGGCTTGCCGGTAAACGATGGTGGTGTTGCCCACGACGATCCGCGAGCCGTCGCGGAGCGTAGCGCGGGTGGTGTGCTGCCCGTCCACCACGATGCCGTTGGTGGACCCGAGATCCTGGATCGTCGAGGGCGTTCCGGTCCGGATCTCACAGTGCCGGCGCGATACGCCGGGGTCGTCGATCCGCACGTCGGCTTCGGTGCTGCGTCCCAGCACCAGCGTCGGGCGGGAGATCTGATGGCGGGTGCCGTTGATCTCGATCCAGCGCCTGACCTGCGTCTCCGGCAGAGGGCCGGAGGGCACGGGGGGGCGGCGCCGGTCGTTCGAGGGGCCGGCAGGTCGTCCGCCGCCCGGCGGCGGGGCCGCGGGCATCGGAGGAGCGGCGGCGGGCGGGTAGCCGTAACCGCCGGGGGGCTGGTGGCCCGGTGCCGGGCGCTGGGCGCCGTAGGGCTGGTCGGGCCTGCCCTGCGGTGCGGCGGGCTCCTGCTGCGAGGTGCTCGAAGCGAGGGTGCGGCTGCGCACGCGGTAGAGGCCCGTGTCCAGGTCCTCCGCCTTTTCCAGGTGGACCTTGATCGGTCCCATGAAGGTGTAGCGCTGCTGCTTCGCGTAGTCCCGTACGAGCCCGGACAGCTCGTCGCCGAGCTGTCCGGAGTAGGGGCTGAGCCGCTCGTAGTCGGGAGCGCTCAGCTCCACGATGAAGTCGTTGGGGACGACCGTCCGCTCGCGGTTCCAGATCGTCGCGTTGTTGTCGCACTCGCGCTGGAGCGCACCCGCGATCTCGACCGGCTGGACCTCGGACTTGAAGACCTTGGCGAAGGTGCCGTTGACCAGACCTTCGAGCCGCTGCTCGAAACGCTTCATGACTCCCATGGGGCACCTCCTCCGGTGTCATCGTCCCTGTACTGCTTACTGATCGTATCCACGCCCGGGGAAAACGGCTGGTTCCCCTTGTCTGCCCGGTGGATGAGTGTCCCCTCTCACACGGATCGTAGAGGTGGCCACATGACAGTGTCCCGCACACGAGGTGCTCCCGGCGGGAGTGGGGAGATGGTTCCGCGTTCCCGCTTCCCGCTCCGGAGTCCTCGAAACAACGGATGTGAATCCTCCCCGCTCAGCGTGCTAATCTTCCGTTGTCGCCAGGGAGAAGCACCGAAACGGTGAGAGGAACTGGACACCACTTTGCGCGAGTGGCGGAACGGCAGACGCGCTGGCTTCAGGTGCCAGTGTCCTTAGGGACGTGGGGGTTCAAATCCCCCCTCGCGCACAACGAGTAGCTGGAAACGGCTGCTGGGTTGGATTCGACAGAACCCCCGTACCGGAGAGATCCGGTACGGGGGTTCTTCGTTGTACCCGTGTCTTCGGCCGGGGTGGCCGGTGGGCCGGAGCGATCCCGGTCGGGTTCGGGTGCTGTGCCCTGTTTCACGTGAAACATGGTCGCCCCATGCGCACGCGGCGATGGCTGGTCGCCGCGTGAGGTGTCGTTCCGCACGATGTGGTCCTGCGCGGTGGCGTCCGTCCCGGGCCCGTCGTTCTGCGCGTCCACCGTGTCGCCTTGAGCCCAGGCGCCTCCCGGCCGGACTCGTGCCCCGCCGCCCGCCCGCGGTCTGGGGCCTCTCGCGCCGTCACGGTTTTACTCGCTCTTTGGCCTGTTCAGGGACTTGTCCACAGGCTGGGGCGGTAGTTGTCCACAGGGGCCGACGGCCCCGGACGAACGGCGGTACGGTCATGGCCTGTTGAGGACGAACAGGGCAGTTGATGGGCGGGGGAGGCGGTATTCCATGAGGGGGACCGATGCGGGGACCGATGTACTGGGCCTGTCGGGTCTGGTCGGCTCGTCGGACGCGAGCGTGACCGGTGCCCGGGTGTCCGTCGGCTCGGATGTGGTGGCCGTGACTGTGGAGGGTTGGGTGGCGGGGGTTCCGGCTCCGGGGGTTCCGGTGCCGGGGACGCGGATTCCGGTGGTCGCGGGGTTCGCGCGGCGGACGGAGGAGTCCTCGCGCAAGGCGGCAGGCCGGGCCCTGCGCGAGCGGGTGCCGCGAGCCTCCCACGCGTCGCTGGTCCTTCCGGCGGGGCGGCCGGACGCGGTGCGGGCGGTCGAGGAGTCGAACCAGGGCCGGGTGCCGGGTCTGACTCCGATACGGGTGGGGCGGATGGCCGCCACCCCTTTCGCGTTCCTGCGCGGAGCGGCGGGGCTCATGGCCCACGACCTCACGGGGACGCCCGTCACCGGTGTGGGCGCGCAGCTCTGCGGCGACGCGCACGCGGCCAACTTCGGTCTGTACGGGGACGCGCGGGGAAATCTCGTCATCGACCTCAATGACTTCGACGAGACGGTTTTCGGCCCCTGGGAGTGGGACCTCAAGCGGCTGGCGGTCTCCTTCGTGCTCGCCGGCCGGGTGGCCGGCGCCGACGAGGACACCTGCCGCAAGGGCGCGTACGACGCGGTGGGCGCGTACCGGCGGACGATGAGGCTGCTCGCCCGGCTGTCCGCGCTCGACGCATGGAATGCCATCGCGGACGAGGCGCTCGTCTCGCACGCGGACGCGCGTGATCTCCTCGGGACGCTGGAGCGGGTCTCGGAGAAGGCCCGGAAGAACACGAGCGCCCGGTTCGCCGCCCGTTCCACGGAGGAGTCGGAGGACGGCGGGCGCCGGTTCGTGGATGCCCTGCCGGTGCTGCGCCGGGTGCCGGACGCGGAGGCGGCGGCCGTCGCGGCGGGGCTGGGCGGCTATCTGGAGACGCTTCCGGAGGACCGGATACCGCTGCTCGCCCGCCACGCGATCCACGACGTGGCGTTCCGGGTGGTGGGGACGGGAAGCGTGGGGACCCGTTCGTACGTGGTGCTTCTGCTCGACCACCGGAGGGAGTCGCTGGTGCTCCAGGTGAAGGAGGCCCGGCCGTCCGCGCTGACGCCCCATCTGCCCGCCGTCGGATTCGATGTGCCCGTGGTGGAGCACGAGGGCCGCCGGGTGGTGCTCGGGCAGAAGCGGATGCAGGTCGTCAGCGACCATCTGCTCGGCTGGGCCGAGGTCGAGGGCCGGCCCTACCAGGTGCGGCAGTTCAGGAACCGCAAGGGAAGCGTCGATCCGGCGGCTCTGGCCCCGGCCGAGGTGGACGACTACGCGCGGATGACCGGTGCCCTGCTCGCACGGGCCCACGCGCACAGCGCCGATCCGCGTCTCCTCGCCGCGTACTGCGGGAAGAACGACGAGTTGGAGGAGGCGGTGGCCGATTTCGCCGTGACGTACGCGGACCGGACCGAGGCGGACCACTCCGAACTGCTCAAGGCCATCAAGTCCGGACGGATAGCCGCGGAGCTGGGGGTCTGAGCGCAGGTGGCGACCTCCGCCGGGTCTTCGGCGGCCTCGGCGGGGCCATACGCTGGACGGGTGACCGACGAAGCCGCCGGGGTGGACACCTCCCGGAACGACGATGACCGGCAGAACCCCGACCCGGTAGAGGACCTGGAGAGTACGAGCGGGGACCGGCCCCGGGACGCCGAGCCCACCGCGGACGCGACGGCGCCGGGAACGAAAGGCCGAGCCCCCTCGGCCGAGGACGCGGGGTCTTCCGCGGTGGACGAGGAGCCGTCGGGCGAGAAGCCGGCGGACGAGGACGCGGTGTCCGGCGCGGACCAGGCCGACGCACGGCCGGAGGCGCGGCTCGCCAGGGCCGTGCAAGCGGCCGAACAGGCGCTGATCGAGTTCGAGATCGCGGTGGAGACCTTCCGGGTCGAGGTGGAGAACTTCTCCCGGTTGCACCACCAGAAGCTCGGCCCGATGTACGCCCGTCTCGACGAGCTGGACGCCCTGATCGCGGAGGCCACGGCAGCCAGGAGCGGCGACCCGGAGGACGCCCGCAAGGCACGGGAGGCGCGTGCCGCGGTCATGCCGATGCCGGGGGTGGACGAGCTGTTCCACGGCTGGATGGACTCGGAGGGGCTCTACCCCGAGGCCGTCGCCATGCTCACCGAGCAGTCGGTCCGGCCGCCGAAGCGGGTGCGGCCCAGTGACGAGGCCCGCAAGCTCTACCGTGAGCTGGCTCGCAAGGCCCACCCCGATCTGGCGCGGGACGAGGCCGACCGGCAGCGGCGGGACGAGTTCATCGCCCGGGTCAACGCGGCGTACGGACGCGGCGACGTGTCGTTGCTCAAGGAACTCGCCGCCGAGTGGGCGGCGGATCCGGTGCTGCCGCCGGTGCTGCTCAGCGAGAGCGAGGAGCTCTACGCCCGGCTGGAGTGGCTCAGCCGTCGCAAGGAGCTGCTGACGGTGCTGGCGCAGGAGCTGGAGCAGAGCGCCATCGGCTCGATGCTGCGGATGGCGCCGGACGACCCGGACCAGCTGCTGGTGGACATCGCCGACCAGTTGCTGGGCGAGGTGTCCCGGCGGGAAGCAGAGCTCGCGGAGCTGGTGCAGTAGCGTTTCGACAGACGGTGTCCCGTATGTACGAGAGAAGGCATGACCCATGAACTTCGCCCCGCTGCCCTCGGTGGATGTCGCTGCGGTGCCGTCGGACGGCTTCGTGCTCGACGTCCGTGAGAACGACGAGTGGGCGGCCGGTCATGTCGAGAGCGCCCTGCACATCCCGATGAGCGATTTCGTCGGCCGCTTCGGTGAGCTGACGGAGGCGGCCGAGGACGGCCGTCGCGTGCACGTGATGTGCCGCGTCGGCGGGCGTTCCGCGCAGGTGACGCAGTACCTCGTCCAGCGGGGCATCGATGCGGTGAACATCGACGGCGGCATGCTCGCCTGGGACGGCGCGGGCCGTCCGATGGTCGCGGACGGCGGCGCGTCGCCCTTCGTGCTCTGAGAGTGGCCGCGGGGCTCCGCGGGCTCTGAGACCGACTGCGGGGGCCCTGGGTGTCCCGGGGGCCCGCGGGGTGTCCCGGGGATCTGAGACGGCCGGGGGCCCGGGGTTTTCCGGGGTTCCCGGAGGCCGGAGCGGTCGCTCTCGAGTGCGGTGGGCGGGCCCACGCCGGTCAGCGGTCGAAGTCGATGGCCACCTCGGGGGTGAGCGGGTGCGACTGGCAGGCCAGGACGAAACCCGCCTCCGTCTCCTCCGGCTCCAGGGCGTAGTTCCGGTCCATTCGTACCTCGCCCCGGACGAGGAAGGCGCGGCAGGTGCCGCAGACACCGCCCTTACAGGCGTACGGCGCGTCCGTACGCCTCCGGAGCACCGTCTCCAGGAGGGAATCGCCGTTCTCGACCGGCCAGCTGCCCGAGCGGCCGTGCAGGGTCGCGGTCAGCGTGGCCGCCGCGGGGACCTCGAAGCCGGGCGCGCCCCCGGTCGGCGCCGCGTCCGGGGCCGTCGTTCCTGCGGCCGGGGGAGTGGCGTCCGCCACGTGGAAGATCTCCTGGTGGATACGGCCGCGGTCGACATGCAACGCACGCAGGGCTCCTCGGGCTCCCCGCACCAGTCCGTACGGCCCGCAGAGGAACCACCCGGCCACGTCCGGCACCGGCAGCAGGGCGGGCAGTAGCGAGGCCAGACGTTCCTGGTCGAGCCGTCCGGCGGGCAGCCCCGCCGTCTGCTCCTCCCGGGAGAGCGCGGTGACGAGGTGGAAGCGGTCCGGGTAGCGATCCTTGAGGTCCGCCACCTCGTCGAGGAACATCGTCGACGCCACCGTCCGGTCTCCGCGCACGAGGCAGAAACGGGCCAGGGGTTCGCGTGCGAGCAGGGTCGCGGCGATCGACAGGACCGGGGTGATGCCGCTGCCGCCTACCACTGCCGCGAAGAGCCCCGGCCGGGGCTCCAGCGTGAAGCGGCCGGACGGTGCCATCGCCTCCACCCGGTCGCCGACCGCGAGCTCTTCGAGCGCGTACGTCGAGAAGGTACCGCCGTCCACCAGGCGGATGCCGACCCGGAGCACCGGAGGGTCCGGTGCGGCCACGGCGGGGGAGCAGAGCGAGTAGGACCTCCGGATCTCCTCGCCGCCCGCTGCCTGGTAGCGGACGTTGAGGTGCTGGCCCGGCACGTGGCGGAAGGTCTCCCTCAGTGCGTGAGGGACGTCGAACGTCACGGCCACCGCGTCGTCCGTGATGCGTTCGACGGCGCCGACCCGGAGCTGATGGAACATCTACAACTCCTTGAAGTGGTCGAAGGGTTCGCGGCAGTCGTCACATCTGCGGAGCGCCTTGCAGGCGGTGGAGGAGAACCGGCTGAGCAGCTCGGTGCGGGTCGAGCCGCAGTGCGGGCAGCGCACCGCGAGGGTGAGTGGCACCGCGCCCTCCGGAGCCCGCGCGGGGCGCGGGGGTGCGATGCCGGACGCGGCGAGCTTGCGGCGGCCCTCCACCGTGATGTCGTCCGTGGACCACGGCGGTGCCAGCGTGGTGATCACCGAGACTCCAGTCATGCCGTGGTCCCGGAGGGCCTCTTCGATGTCGTGGGCCATGGTCTCCACGGCGGGGCAGCCGGTGTAGGTCGGGGTGAGGGTGACGGTGACGCGGTCGGGCCCGTCCACCCGCACGTCACGGAGGACGCCGAGTTCTTCGAGGGTCACCATCGGAAGCTCCGGGTCGGGTACGGCTCCGGCGATCCGGCGCAGTTCCTCCGCCGGCGGGGTCGTGGTCACCATGACGCCCCCGGGTGGCTGCGGTGGAGGTGCTGCATCTCGGCGATCATCCGTCCGAAGGGTTCGGTGTGCAGTCCCTGGCGGCCGGCCCCCGCCTTCCACGCCCCGCTCCTCGGCCCGGTGGGCAGCGCGAGGGCGGCCCGCTCCACCACGTCCGTGACCGTGGCGAGCCAGTCGTCGCCGAGGGCCTGCCAGTCGACGTCCACGCCCTCGACGGGCTGGAGGAGCTCGTCGGTGAACTTCCAGAGTCCGTCGAGTCCTTCACCCATCCGCCGGTGGCTCTCCTCGGTGCCGTCGCCGAGGCGCAGGGTCCACTGCTCGGCGTGGTCCTGGTGGTAGGCGACCTCTTTGACCGCCTTCGCGGCGAGGGCCCGCAACTCGCTCCGGCCGGCCGCCAGCCGCTCGTACAGCAGGCGTTGGTAGACGGAGAAGTAGAGCTGGCGGGCGATGGTGCGGGCGAAGTCGCCGTTCTCTTGCTCGACCAACTGGATGTTGCGGAAGGCGCGTTCCTCGCGGAGGTAGGCGAGTTCGTCCTCGTCGCCGACGAGGGAGAGGAGAACGCGGGCCTGGCCGAGCAGGTCCAGCGCGATGTTGGCGAGGGCGACCTCCTCCTCCAGCACCGGGGCGTGCCCGGCCCACTCCCCCAGCCGGTGCGAAAGCACCAGCGCGTCGTCGCCCAGCGCGAGGGCACCGGCGAGGAACCGGGGCGGCGCAGCGGCACTGCGGCCGGGTGTCGCGCCGTGCGGGGTGGCGGTCACAGGTGCCGCACTCCTTCCGGGATCTCGTAGAAGGTCGGGTGGCGGTAGGGCTTGTCGGCCGCCGGTTCGAAGAAGGAGTCCTTCTCGTCGGGGGAGGAGGCGGTGACCGAGGTGGAGGGCACCACCCAGATCGAGACGCCCTCCGCGCGGCGGGTGTAGAGGTCGCGCGCGTTGCGCAGGGCCATGGTGGCGTCGGGGGCGTGCAGGCTGCCCGCGTGGGTGTGGGAGAGCCCTCGGCGGGAGCGGACGAACACCTCCCACAGGGGCCAGTCGGTCGAGCCGCTCATGCCGTCGCCTCCGCGTTCGCGTTCCGGGCCGGGGTCGTGGGTGCGTGGGCCGCCGGGGCCGCCCCGGCCAAGGAGGGCGGGGGCTGCGGGCCCGTGTGGTGCCGGGGCGTGCGGCGCTCCTCCTTCGCCGCGTACGCGGCCGCGGCGTCACGGACCCAGGCGCCCTCTTCGTGGGCATGGCGGCGCTGGGCGAGCCGCTCGTCGTTGCACGGGCCGTTGCCCCGGAGCACCTCCTGGAACTCGGCCCAGTCGATGGCGCCGAAGTCGTGCCGGCCCCGGTCTTCGTTCCACCGGAGGCCGGGGTCGGGCAGGGTGAGGCCGAGAGCCTCGGCCTGCGGGACGCAGATGTCCACGAAGCGCTGACGGAGTTCGTCGTTGGAGTGCCGCTTGATCTTCCAGGCCATCGACTGCGCGGAGTGCGCGGACTCGTCGTCCGGAGGGCCGAACATCATCAGCGACGGCCACCACCAGCGGTCCACCGCGTCCTGCGCCATCGCGTGCTGGGCCGGTGTGCCACGGCTCAGCGTCAGCAGGAGTTCGTACCCCTGGCGCTGGTGGAAGGACTCCTCCTTGCAGATACGGACCATGGCGCGGGCGTACGGGCCGTACGAGCAGCGGCACAGCGGCACCTGGTTGGTGATGGCGGCGCCGTCCACCAGCCAGCCGATCGCCCCCACGTCCGCCCAGGTCAGGGTGGGGTAATTGAAGATCGAGGAGTATCGCTGACGGCCGGCGTGGAGCTTGTCGAGCAGCTCGGCCCGGCTGGTGCCCAGGGTCTCGGCGGCGCTGTAGAGGTACAGGCCGTGGCCCGCCTCGTCCTGCACCTTGGCCATCAGGATGGCCTTGCGGCGGAGGGAGGGGGCCCGGGTGATCCAGTTGGCCTCGGGCTGCATACCGATGATCTCGGAGTGCGCGTGCTGGGCCATCTGGCGGACCAGGGAGTCCCGGTAGGCGTCCGGCATCCAGTCGCGGGGCTCGATCCGCTCGTCCGCGGCCACCGTGGCCTCGAACGATGCCGTACGGCCGTCCTCCCCCGCTGCGGCGGCGTCCGCGCCGTCCGGTGCCTGGCGTCCCGCGGCCACTGTCGCCATGACGACTCCGTCCCGACCGATCGTTCGGTTCATCGGCTTCAATGGTCGGCCGGTGGACCGTAGGGTGTCAACCCTGTGGATGACCGAGGGATGATCGACGACGATCGGGGCGGGATGGAATCGGATCGCGGGGGGCGCTCGAATCGGTTGGCCGACGGGAGTGAGGAATCCGCCGGGGAACGCGGGGGCGGGCCACCCGGAGAGGCGGCCCCGGGCCGCACCGGGCTTTCCGCGGCAGGGGTAGGAGCCGGTGAGCCCTCCGTCCCCGAACCGGTCCGTGAACGGCTCGGTGAACGGCCCGACGGGCGACCCGTCGAGGAACGACCCGAGGGACGGCCCGTAGAGCCCCCCGTAGAGCCCCCCGTAGAGCGGCCCGGCAGTGCCGTGCCCGCCGGGCCCCGAGCGGAGGGACCGAGTGCGGGGGTGGCCGGCTCCGAGGCGGCCCCTGTCGGGAAGGGCCCTGGCGAAGAGGCCGATGCCGGAGGCGAGGGCGCAACGGAGTCCGGGGCGCCGCCCTCCGCGTCCTGGCCGCCCGGCACGGACGGTCACGAGCCCGCGCCGGGGCCCGACGAGCACGAGCCGGGCCGCGACCACGACGGCGACTCCGCCGCTTCGGGCGCCGTGCCGCGCCGGGCGGGCGAGGAGAGCGCCGAGGACCGCGAAAGGGGTGCGGGAGGTGCCGGCGGCCCGGGTGGGCCCGGCACCGGAACCGGGACGCTGTCCGGTGCCGCGCCGGGCCCGGCGCGGGCCGGGATAGCCGGGCTGTCGACCCCGTACCGGGTCGTCGCGGGGGCCGTGATGGTCGTCGTCGGCCTGTTCACCTGCGTCCACCTGGCCATGGTCTTTCTGCACGTCGCTCCGTCGAACACCCTGTCCAAAGAGGGCGGAGAGACCATCGACGACTGGATCTATCCGGAGTTCGAGCAGAACTGGAAGCTTTTCGCTCCCAATCCGCTCCAGCAGAACATCTCCGTGCACGTCCGGGCCGAGATCGTCGATGCGGACGGCGACCGCCGCACCACCCGCTGGATGAGTCTCAGCGCGGAGGACGGCAAGGCGATCCTGCACAACCCGCTGCCCAGCCACGCGCACCAGAACGAGCTGCGCCGGGCCTGGGACTTCTACGTCAACAGCCATGACGACAAGAACCGTTCGACCGGGACGCGCGGAGCGCTCGCCGAGGCCTATCTGCGGCGCATCGTGATGCTGCGTCTGGGCGAGCACGACTACGGCGGGACCATCGACCGCATTCAGCTGCGCTCGTCGGCGCGCAGGGTCCAGGCGCCCTCGTGGAGCACCGAGAAGATCGGCACGCAGCCGATGTACCGCGAGCTCGCGTGGTGGACCGTGTCCACCGCCGATCTGCCCGAGGGCAGCGTGGCGGCGGCCAAGGCCGCGCCCGGCGAGGAGGCCGACCAGTGAACACCGTCCCCACGGCAGGTGCCGCCCCCCGCAGGCCCGCGGGTCCGATCGGCCGTTCCGCCCAGCGGTTCACCGCCGCCGCCCTCGGTCCGTACCAGAGCGCGGTGATCCGGATCGGGTTCGCCACCACGTATCTGCTGTTCCTGCTGCGTGAAGTGCCCTACCGGCAGGAGCTGTACGGGCCGGACAGCCCGTGGGCGTGGGACCTGGCGCACCGGCTGATAGCCGAGAACCGCGCCTTCACCGTCCTGATCTGGTCGGACAGTTCCGTGTGGTTCGAGGCGGTCTACGCGCTCACCCTCGTATCGGCGTTCTGCACGATGATCGGGTGGCGCACGCGGACGATGTCCGTCCTGTTCATGGTCGGGGTCCTGTCGATCCAGAACCGCAACGTCTTCATGGGCGACGGCGGTGACAACGTCGTCCATCTGATGGCGATCTACCTCGTGCTGACCCGCTGCGCCCAGGTGTGGTCGCTCGACGCGCGGCGGGCCGCACGGAACGCGGCGCGCCGGGCCCAGGGACTGCGCCCGGCCCGGGACGTCGTCGGCCCGGTGCTCTGGGCGGTGCTCGGGCCGGTGCTGCTGGTCGCCCAGGTGCAGGACGGTCTGGGCGGCACCTGGTGGTTGCCGGCCCTGCTGTGGGTGCTGTGGCTGGGGTCCGCCGCCCGGTGGGCCGTGGACCGGCACGCGCCGGACGGTGAAACCCGGGTGCTGCTCGACGTGGTGGCCAACATCGTCCACAACGCCGCGCTCGTGGTGATCATGGCCGAGGTCTGTCTGATCTACGCCACCGCCGGCTGGTACAAGATCCAGGGTTCGCGCTGGCAGGACGGTACCGCGCTGTACTACCCGCTCAAGCTGGACTACTTCACCCCTTGGCCCGAGCTCTCGAACCTGATGGCGGCCAGCTCGCTCATGGTGATGGTGGTGACGTACGCGACGGTGATCGTGCAGGTGGCGTTCCCGTTCACGCTCTTCGACCGGCGGGTCAAGAACGTCCTGCTGGTCGTGATGATGGGCGAGCACGCGGGGATCGCGGTCCTGCTGGGGCTGCCCTTCTTCTCCATGGCGATGATCTCGGCGGACGCCGTCTTCCTGCCCACGGTCTTCCTCGTGTGGTGCGGGGGCCGGGTCGGCCTCGGCCGGGACCGGCTGCTCGCCCGGTTCGGACGCGGGGGCGGGGCGCGCGTACCGGGTCCGCGGGAGCCCGTGGGTGCGGGGACCGCCGGGCCGGGCGGGGAGGCCCCGCCGCGTCCGGGCGACGGGGGCCATACGCTCGTCGGGTGAGCAGTGAGACCGGCAGTACAGAGGAATTCGTGCCCTTCGTGGCCGAGGGGTCCGATCCGGCCCTGGAACCGGCGCAGTACGACGACGGGTTCGGGAACGAGATCGGCGTCGGACCGCACCCGTCCCCCTGGCCGGAGGGGGAGCGGTACGACCCCGAGCTGCTGGCGGGCGGCGACCGGCGCAACGTGGTGGACGAGTACCGCTACTGGACGCGCGAGGCGATCGTCGCCGACCTCGATCTGCGGCGCCACGATTTCCACGTGGCGGTGGAGAACTGGGGCCACGACTTCAACATCGGCTCGGTCGTCCGCACGGCGAACGCCTTCCTCGCGAAGGAGGTCCACATCGTCGGCCGGCGGCGCTGGAACCGGCGCGGCGCGATGGTCACCGACCGCTACCAGCACGTGCGTCACCACCCCGACACCGCGGGCCTGACCGCCTGGGCGGCGGCGGAAGGGCTGCCGATCATCGGGATCGACAACCTCCCCGGGGCCGTGCCGCTGGAGCGGACCGTGCTGCCCCGGCGCTGTGTGCTGCTCTTCGGCCAGGAGGGTCCGGGCCTCACGGAGGAGGCCCGCGCTCACGCGTCGATGGTCTGTTCGATCGCGCAGTTCGGCTCGACGCGGTCGATCAACGCGGGTGCGGCCGCCGCCGTCGCCATGCACGCGTGGGTGCAGCGGTACGCGGAGGTGCCGGACCCCTCGGCCTGACCGGGCCTGGCACCGGACGCCCCGGTCCTCAGCTCCGACCAGGCCCGATCCGGATCCCCGGCCCGGACCCCCGGCCCGGTCCTCAGGCCTGGCGGCGGACCTCGATGGTGCGGAAGCGTCCCGACACGAAGGCGCCGTCGCACAGGGCCGCGTTCGCCGCCGGGTTGCCGCCCGAGCCGTGGAAGTCGGAGAAGGCCGCGGTCTGGTTGACGTAGACCCCGTCGGTGAGGTTCAGCGAGAGCTGGGCCGACTCCTCCAGGCAGACCTCCTCGATGGCGCTCTCCACCTCGGGGGAGGTGGTGTACGCGCCGACCGTCATCGCGCCCTTCTCGCGGATCGTCCGGCGCAGCAGCTCCACCGCGTCGTCGACGGTGTCCACGGCGACCGCGAAGGAGACCGGGCCGAAGCACTCGGAGAGGTGGACGGGGTCGCCGCCGTCCGGGCCGGGCTCTTTGGCGAGGACCTTGACGACGACCGGCGTCCGGACCACCGCGTCAGGGAACTCGGGGTGCGGCACCTCGCGTGAGGCCAGGGCCACCTCGCCGAGGCCGGGCGCGGTTTCGAGCCGGGCCCGCACGTCCGGGTTGACCAGCGCGCCGAGGAGGGCGGTCGCGCGGGCGTCGTCACCGAGGAGCGCTTCGATCGCCCCCGCGAGGTCGGCGACCACCTCGTCGTACGTCCGGGGGCCGGCTTCGGTGGTGATGCCGTCGCGGGGGACGAGGAGGTTCTGCGGGGTCGTGCACATCTGGCCGCTGTAGAGGGAGAGCGAGAACGCCAGGTTGGCGAGCATGCCGGAGTAGTCGTCGGTGGAGTCGATCACGACCGTGTTGACCCCGGCCTTCTCCGTGTACACCTGGGCCTGGCGGGCGTGGGTCTCCAGCCAGTCGCCGAAGGCGGTGGAGCCGGTGTAGTCGATGATCCGGACCTCCGGGCGCACCGCCAGCTCCTTCGCGATCCCCTCCCCGGGCCGCTCGGCGGTCAGCGCGACGAGGTTGGGGTCGAACCCGGTCTCGGCGAGCACCTCCCGCGCGATCTTGACGGTGAGCGCGAGCGGCAGTACGGCGCGCGGGTGCGGCTTGACGAGGACGGGGTTGCCGGTGGCCAGCGAGGCGAACAGGCCCGGGTAGCTGTTCCAGGTGGGGAAGGTGTTGCAGCCGATCAGCAGCGAGACACCGCGGCCCACCGCCCGGAACGACTTCCGCAGCCGGAGCGGGTCGCGCTTGCCCTGCGGCTTGGACCAGTCGGCCCGGGCGGGGGTGCGGACCTGCTCCTGGTACGCGTACGCCACCGCTTCCAGACCACGGTCCTGGGCGTGCGGGCCGCCCGCCTGGAAGGCCATCAGGAAGGCCTGTCCGCTGGTGTGCATGACGGCCTGCGCCAGCTCGTGCGTACGGCCGCCGACGCGCGCCAGGATCTCCAGGCAGACCAGCGCCCGCGCCTCGGGCCCCGCGTCCCGCCAGGCCGCCGTGCCGGCGCGCATCGCAGGCAGCAGGACGTCGGGGTCGGCGTGCGGGTATTCGATGCCCAGCTCGGGGCCGTACGGGGAGACCTCGGCGCCCGTCCAGCCGTCCGTGCCGGGCTGGCCGAGGTCGAACCGGGTGTGCAGGAGGGCGTCGAACGCCGCCTTGCCCTCGGCCGCTGAGAGGCTGCCGGGCGCCCCGCCCTCTCCGTAGGCCTTGGGGTGCTCCGGGTGGGGCGACCAGTAGGCGCGGGTCGAGATCGCTTCGAGGGCCTGGTCGAGCGTGGGCCGGTGGGTCTCGGACAGCTTCTGGAGGGAGAGCGCGGCGGCCATGGCGGACCAACTCCTCATCGAGCCGGGCGGGGACGTGCTGACGGAGTCAGAGTAACCGAACGGTCGGTCGGTACAAGGGGCCCCGGACTACCTGTGGACGACTCATGGGGGAGGATCGCGTTCATGACCACGGCCAAGCGGGACACGTACACCCCGGAGACTCTGCTGGCCGTCGCCGTGCGGGTCTTCAACGAGCGCGGATACGACGGCACGTCCATGGAGCATCTCTCCCGGGCGGCGGGCATCTCGAAGTCGTCGATCTACCACCATGTGGCGGGCAAGGAAGAGCTTCTGCGCCGTGCGGTGAGCCGGGCGATCGACGGACTCTTCCGGATTCTCGACGAACCGGGCGCGGTCCGAGGGCGCGCGGTCGAGCGGGTCGAGTACGTCACGCGCCGCACGGTCGAGGTGCTGATGGCCGAGTTGCCCTACGTCACCCTGCTGCTGCGTGTCCGGGGCAACACCAAGACCGAGCGCTGGGCGCTGGAGCGGCGCCGCGAGTTCGACCAGCGGGTTTCGGCCCTGCTGAAGGCGGCCGTCGCGGACGGGGATCTGAGGTCCGACGTGGACATACGGCTGGCCACCCGGCTGCTGTTCGGCATGGTGAACTCGCTGGTCGAGTGGTACCGCCCACAGCCCGAAGGAGCCGCCGGAGGTTCGGGCGGCGGCCCGGAAGGAGCCCTCGCGGCGGACGATCTGCCGGGGACCGTCGTGCGCCTGGCCTTCGAGGGGATGCGTTCCGCCGGCCGGTGACGGGACGCGGGCCTGACGAGCCGGTACGGGCGGTTCAGGTGAGGTCGGCGGGGCGGTCCGGACCGTGGCCCAGCTCCGTCTCCTCGAACACCAGCAGGGTGCGGGTGGAGAGCACCTCGTCGATGGCCTGAATACGGGTGAGGACGAGCTCGCGCAGCGCGCGGTTGTCGGGCGTGTGGACCAGCAGCAGCACGTCGAAATCGCCGCTGACCAACGCGATGTGGCCGGCTCCCGGGAGAGCTCGGAGCTGCTCGCGCACGGTCCGCCAGGAGTTCTGCACGATCTTGAGCGTGATGTAGGCGGACGCCCCCTGCCCGGCCCGTTCGTGGTCGATCCGGGCGCTGAACCCGCGGATGACCCCGTCCTCCACCAGCCGGTTGATGCGGGCGTAGGCGTTGGCGCGCGACACGTGCACCTCCTCGGCGACCGCCCGTATCGAGGCCCGGCCGTTGGTGCGGAGGATGCGCAGGATGTCCCGGTCGACGGCGTCCAGCGGGCGGGCCGGTGGTGTCGGGCCGGCCCCCTCGGCCATTCGTTCAGCTGACATGCTCCGGGGCCTCCCTGTTGTGGACGAGCTGCCTCCATCCCAGGCCGTGCGCGACCGATTGTCCACAGGGCGAGGGCGGCTGTAGCCAAAATGCGCCCACGACCGAACAATCGGTAGGTGAGACAGATCACCCGGGCCGGTCCCGGGCGACGTCCGCGTGCGTCCGCTCCCACTCCCACGTAGACCCCGACGTAGGGCACGCCCAGGGCCCGGCGGGATTCCGTTCTTCTCGGGCTCCGTATCCGGGTGTTCCCGTGTGCCGGCCCCTGTTGCCAGGAGGTGCCTCCCATGACGGTCCAAGAGCTGCCCGGTGCGGCCGGCTACCGGCCCGTGCCGCCCCCGGCCTGGAAGCCGCTCACCGATCCTGCGCCGCTGCTCCCGGACCCGGAGCCGTACCGGGTGCTCGGCACGGACGCCGTGGCGGGGGTCGACCCGCGGCTGTTGTCGCGCCTCTACGCCGAGCTGGTGCGGGGCCGCCGGTACAACGCGCAGGCGACGGCGCTCACCAAGCAGGGGCGCCTCGCCGTGTATCCGTCCAGTACGGGCCAGGAGGCCTGCCAGGTGGCCGCCGCACTGGTGCTGGAGGAGCGGGACTGGCTCTTCCCGAGCTACCGGGACACGCTCGCCGCCGTGGCCCGGGGGCTCGACCCCGTCGACGCGCTGACGCTGTTGCGGGGCGACCGGCACACCGGCTACGACCCCCGCGAGCACCGGATCGCGCCGCTCTGCACCCCGCTGGCCACACAGCTGCCGCACGCGGTCGGTCTGGCACACGCGGCGCGGCTCAAGGGCGACGACGTGGTGGCGCTGGCGATGGTCGGGGACGGCGGGACCAGCGAGGGCGACTTCCACGAGGCGCTGAACTTCGCCGCCGTGTGGCGGGCACCGGTCGTCTTCCTCGTGCAGAACAACGGCTTCGCCATCTCGGTGCCGCTGGCCAAGCAGACGGCGGCACCGTCGCTCGCCCACAAGGCGGTCGGGTACGGCATGCCCGGCAGGCTGGTGGACGGCAACGACGCCGTCGCGGTCCACGAGGTGCTCGCCGGGGCGGTGGCGCGCGCCCGGAGCGGTGGCGGGCCGACGCTGGTGGAGGCGGTCACCTACCGCATGGACGCCCACACCAACGCCGACGACGCGACCCGCTACCGCTCCGAGGACGAGGTGGTCTCATGGCGGGACCACGATCCGGTGCTGCTCATGGAACGCGAGCTGACCGGGCGCGGCCTGCTCGACGAAGCGGCCGCGGGCGCGGTGCGCCAGGAGGCGGAGCGGATGGCGGCGGCGCTGCGGGAGCGGATGAACGCCGATCCGGTGCTCGACCCGGCGGACCTCTTCACGCACGTCTTCGCTCGGCGGACCGGGCCGCTGCGGGAGCAGGAGGAGCGGTTGCGCGCGGAGCTGGAGGCCGAGAGCGAGCAGCGGGGCGCCCAGGGGCAGCGGGACGGTCGCAAGCAGGACGAGCGGGACGCGGAGGGCGGGCGATGACCACGGCGGTGCGGGCGCGGGCGGGCCGTTCGGGGCCGGCCACGATGGCCCAGGCGCTGGGGCGGGCGCTGCGGGACGCGATGGCGGAGGACCCCTCGGTGCACGTGCTCGGCGAGGACGTGGGCACGCTCGGGGGCGTCTTCCGGGTCACCGACGGGCTGGCGGCGGAGTTCGGCGAGGCGAGGTGCACGGACACCCCGCTCGCGGAGGCGGGGATTCTCGGCGCCGCGGTCGGGATGGCGATGTACGGCCTGCGGCCCGTGGTGGAGATGCAGTTCGACGCGTTCGCGTACCCGGCGTTCGAGCAACTCGTCAGCCATGTGGCGCGGATGCGGAACCGGACCCGGGGAGCCTTTCCGATGCCACTGACCGTGCGGATTCCGTACGGCGGCGGCATCGGCGGGGTCGAGCACCACAGCGACTCCTCGGAGGCGTACTACATGGCCACCCCGGGGCTCCACGTCGTCACCCCGGCCACCGTGGAGGACGCCTACGGGCTGCTGCGGGCCTCGATCGCCTCGGACGATCCCGTGGTGTTCCTGGAGCCGAAGCGGCTGTACTGGTCGAAGTCCGACTGGTCGCCCCAGGCTCCGGCGGAGGTCGAGCCCATCGGACGGGCCGTGGTCCGCAGGCCGGGGACGAGCGCGTCGCTGATCACCTACGGCCCGTCGCTGCCGGTGTGCCTGGAGGCGGCCGAGGCGGCGGTGGCGGAGGGCTGGGACCTGGAGGTCGTCGATCTGCGGTCGCTGGTGCCCTTCGACGACGGGACGGTCGCCGCGTCCGTGCGGCGGACCGGGCGCGCGGTGATCGTCCACGAGTCGGCCGGGTTCGGCGGGCCGGGGGGCGAGATCGCCGCGCGGGTGACGGAGCGGTGTTTCCACCATCTGGAGGCGCCGGTGCTGCGGGTCACCGGCTTCGACATCCCGTATCCGCCGCCGATGCTGGAGCGGCACCATCTGCCGGGGGTGGACCGGGTTCTCGACGCGGTCGCCCGGCTCCAGTGGGAGGCGACGCGCTGATGCCCACGGTGCTCGAATTCAGGTTGCCGGACCTCGGCGAGGGGCTGACCGAGGCGGTGATCGTGCGGTGGCTGGTGGAGGCCGGCGAGGTCGTCGTCGTGGACCAGCCGGTGGTCGAGGTCGAGACGGCCAAGGCTCTGGTGGAGGTGCCGTGCCCGTACGCGGGTGTGGTGACGGCCCGCTTCGGCGAAGAAGGGGCGGAACTCCCGGTCGGAGCCCCACTGATGACGGTCGCGGTCGCACCGGCCCCGGTGCCGGAGGACGAGCCCGCGTCGGCCGGGGCCTCGGGGAACGTACTGGTCGGATACGGTACGGCCGCCCCGGCGGCACGCCGTCGGCGGGTCCGCCCCGTGCCGGTGACGGCCGCGTCCCCGGCCCCTTCCGCCGCTCCGGTTCCGTCCGCCGACCCGGTCCTTTCCGTCGTCCCGGTCGTCGGTGCCGCTCCGGCTCGACGGACCGTGACGGATGCTCCGGCCGTGACGGGTGCTCCGGTCGCGGTCATCTCGCCGCTCGTCCGCAGACTCGCCCGGCAGCACGGGCTCGACCTCCGTGAGCTGGTGGGATCGGGGCCGGACGGGTTGATCCTGCGGTGCGACGTCGAGGCGGTGATCGGACGGGCGTCGAAGGTGCCCGACCGGGACACCACCGCCGTCACCGCGGATCCTGCGGTTTCCCCGCGGGACGGTGCGGCCGACGGGGAAAGGATCGCGTTGCGCGGTGTACGGGGTGCGGTCGCCGACAAGATGAGCCGCAGCCGGACCGAGATTCCCGACGCGACCTGCTGGGTGGACGCCGACGCGACCGAGCTGATGGCGGCCCGCGCGGCGATGAACGCGGCCGAGGGCCCGAAGGTGTCGGTTCTCGCCCTGCTGGCCAGGATCTGCGTGGCCGCGCTGGCGAAGTACCCGGAGCTGAACTCCACCGTGGACACCGCTGCCCGGGAGGTCGTACGGCTGCCGTCCGTCCACCTCGGTTTCGCCGCGCAGACCGGCCGGGGGCTCGTCGTGCCGGTGGTCCGCGACGCCCACACCCGCTCCGTGGACTCACTGGCGGCCGAGCTCGCCCGGCTCACCGGGCTGTCCCGCGACGGGAAACTGACCCCGGCCGAGCTGACGGGCGGCACGTTCACCCTGAACAACTACGGCGTGTTCGGGGTGGACGGTTCCACGCCGATCATCAACCACCCCGAGGCGGCCATGCTCGGCGTCGGCCGCATCGTGCCCCGCCCGTGGGTCCTCGAGGGAGAACTGGCGGTCCGTCACGTGGTGCAGCTCTCGCTCACCTTCGACCACCGGGTCTGCGACGGCGGCACGGCGGGCGGCTTCCTGCGGTACGTCGCCGACTGCGTGGAACAACCGGCGGTCCTGCTGCGGGCCCTGTAGTCGGGGCCCGGCCCGGCCTGCTCCGGTCCGACGGGCGCGGCCCGGACGGCGCCAGGGCCGGCCGTGCCCCGGGGCGGGCGCCCGTCGTCCGGTTCGTGCCGGCGGTGTACTCCTGGCGCAGCCGGCGGGAACTGATGCCTTTGAGCCCGTTGACGAGCTTGGGCAGGGCGCCTCCGGGCGATTGGTGCACCAGCGGGTGCGGGTGGTCGCCCTCTCCGTGGAACTCCCGTGGGTCCGCCTCGAAGCTCTGGCAGACGAGAAGCCCTCTCGTTCACGAGGGGAGGAGTCACACTCGTCGCATGACCGCCTATGACGCCATCGTCCTTGCCGGAGGGGCCGCCAGACGGCTCGGGGGAGCGGACAAGCCCGGGATCGGCGTCGGTGGACGGACGCTGCTCGACCGGGTGCTCGCCGCGTGCGCCGGTGCCGTGGGCACGGTCGTGGTCGGGCCCCGCAGGGCCACGGCCCGGCCGGTGAGATGGACCCGGGAATCACCTGCGGGTGGCGGGCCGGTGGCCGCGCTGGGCGCGGGCGTCCGGGAGACCGCCGCCCCCTGGGTCGTGGTGCTCTCGGCCGACCTGCCGTTCCTCGGTGCCGTCACCGTCGAAGCGTTGCTGGCCGCCGCCGAGGAGGGCGGCCGGGAAGGCGCCCTGTGCGTGGACCCGGACGGGCGCCGCCAGCCGCTGGTCGCCGTCTACCGGGCCGAACCACTGCGGCGTGAGCTCGCCCTGCTCGCCACCGAGCACGGCGGCCTCGCCGGACTTCCGCTGCGCCTGCTGACGGCCGAGCTCGATCTGGCCACCCTGGCCACACCGAAGTCCGCCTCTTTCGACTGCGACACTTGGGACGACATCAGGCTGGCGAGGGCGCACATCAGGGAGCATGAGGCCGTGCTGGACGAATGGATCACCGCAGTCAAGACCGAACTGGGCCTCGAACTCGACGTCGACACCGATGTCCTGCTCGACCTGGCGCGCGACGCCGCACACGGTGTCGCGCGACCCGCCGCCCCGCTCACCACCTTCCTCGTCGGATACGCGGCGGGGCTGGCGAGCGCGAACGCCGGACCCGGTGACGCTCCCGGCGCCGTGGCCGAGGCGGCCCGCAAGGCGGCTGCTCTCGCCCTGCGCTGGGAAGAGGAGTCGGGCAACGGCAAGGGAGCCGGAGCCTCGTGACCGGCCGGGAGTCGTTGCCCGCTTCGGAGGCCCCGACCGTGCGGATTTCCGGTTCGGGAGCATCGGGAGACCTCTTCGTGCTTCCCGAGCTGGACGACTGCCCCGTGCCCGCGCGCAAGGGCTCCTCGGCGGAGGACGAGCGTGCCGTGGAGCAGGCGCTGGCCCTGGCCAACCGGGTCCCCGCGCACGAGTCTTCGCGCTACGACCTCTCTCCCCCGGACTCCTCCCACCAGGGCGACGCCGCCTCGGGCGGAGACCGTCCGGAGGGGACCGCGAGGCCGACCCCTCCGGAGCCGTCCGGGCCTGCGAAGTCCGGGCCCGTGAAGTCCGGGCCCGTGAAGTCCGGAGCCGGCACGTCCGTGCCGACCCGTGGTTGCGCGTCCGTGCACCACTCCCCCGGCATCCGCTGGGAGCAGGCCCGTGCGCTGTCCGTGCGAGCCGGCCGGAGGGCCTCGCTGCCCGCGATCCGGCTGCCGCTCGACCGTTCCCCGGGCCATGTGCTCGCCGAAGGGCTCGCGGCGTTGACCGACCTGCCGTCCTTCGACACCTCGGCCATGGACGGCTGGGCCGTCACCGGACCGGGCCCCTGGCGTTTCCGTGAGGGTTCCGGACTTCTGGCCGGGGACGGCGGCCTCGACCGGCTGCCGGACGGTGAGGCGGTACGGATCGCCACGGGCGCCCGTATGCCCGCGGAGGCGACGGCGGTCATCCGCTCGGAGCACGCCGAGGTGGATGAGGCCAAGGGGATGCTGCACGCCCGGCGGACCGTCGTTCCCGGCCAGGACGTCCGGCCGCGCGCGACGGAGTGCCGGACCGGCGAGCAACTGCTCGCGCCGGGAACGCCGGTGACCCCCGCGGTGCTCGGTCTGGCCGCCGCCGCCGGGTACGACGCGCTCGTCGTCGTACCGCGTCCCCGGGTGGAGGTGCTGGTGCTCGGTGACGAGCTGCTCACCTCGGGCCTCCCCCACGGCGGTCGCATCCGCGACGCGCTCGGGCCCATGCTCGGCCCGTGGCTGCGGTCGGCCGGCGCCGATGTGGCCGATCCCCGCTGCCTCGGGGACGACCCGGAGGCGTTGCGGCACGCGCTCACCACCACCGCCGCGGACCTGGTGCTGACGACCGGCGGTACGGCGGCCGGCCCGGTCGACCATGTGCACCCGGTCCTCTCCGAGATCGGCGCAGAACTGCTGGTGGACGGGGTGACGGTACGCCCGGGACACCCGATGCTGCTGGCCAGACTGGCACCGGACGGGCCCTTCCTGGTGGGGCTGCCCGGCAACCCGCTCGCCGCGGTGTCCGGACTCCTCACGCTCGCGCTTCCGCTGCTCGGCGGCCTCGCGGGCCGCATCGCGCAGGAGCCGTACCGGGCGCTCGCCCAAGACGCGGTCCAGGGCCACCCGCACGACACCCGGCTCGTACCCGTGGTGCATCGGGCCGGGCGTGGCGACACCAGGGACCATGTCGTGCCTCTGCGCTACAACGGTCCTGCGATGCTGCGGGGGATCGCCACCGCCGACGGTATGGCGGTCGTACCGCCGGGCGGTGTCCGTCCCGGCGCCGAGGTGGAGATCCTCGACCTGCCGTGGGCTTAGGGCGTGTCCAGCGGTCAGGCGGTCCGACCGGTGTCCGTGCACCCCGGAGATGTCGGCCGTTTCACGTGAAACATCCGCCGGACGGGTGCCGGACGGACCGGGCCCGGCATCGGCGGACCGGATGGATCGGGCCTCGCGTCAGTGGGCCGGTGGTCCCGACCGGCTGATGGTGATGACACGGTCTTCGCGCTTGAGGCCGGCGATCGCGGGGTCCGTGTAGTCGAACAACTTCCTGTTGCGGAGCACCGCGACGATCAGATCCGCGCACTCGCGCGGCGAGCGGCCGATCTCCTCCTCGGTCACCGCGCGCTCACCGAGATCCAGCCCGCTGCCATGGGTCATCAGATCTTCCAGCGTCCTGGCCACCGGCGGACTGGCCATCGACACCCCCAGCAGACGCCCGGCCGAGCTGGAGCTGGTGACCACGGTGTCCGCGCCGCTCTGCTTGAGCAGCGGAACATTTTCGTCCTCCCGGACCGCGACGACGATGGTGGCGTGTTTGTTGAGTTGGCGGGCGGTCAGGGTGATCAGGGTGGCCGTCTCGTCGCGCTGAGGCGCGATGATCACCCGACTGGCCGTCTGCACCTCGGCCTTGAGCAGCGTTTCGGAGCGCGTGGCGTCGCCGACCACGGCCACCAGTCCGTCGTCGCCGGCCGCGTGTGCGGCCTTCTGCTGCGGGTCCACCACGACGATCTTGTCCTTGCCGATGCCCGTGGAGAGCAGCGACTCGATGGCGTGCCGGCCCTTGGTGCCGTAACCGACCACCACGACATGGCCGCGCGTACGGGAACGCCACCGGTGGATGCGCACCTGCTGGCGGGTCCGCTCGGTGAGGACTTCGAGGGTGGTGCCGACCAGGATGATCAGGAAGAGCACCCGAAGGGGGGTGATGACCAGCACGTTGGTGAGGCGGGCCCCGTCGCTCACCGGGGTGATGTCGCCGTAACCGGTGGTGGAGAGGGTGACGGTCGCGTAGTAGACCGCGTCGAGCAGGTCGACGCTGCCGTCGGAGGTGTCGTTGTAGCCGGAGCGGTCGGACCAGACGATCACCACGGTGACCGCGAGGACCAGCAGAGCCATCGCCAGTCGCCGGAGCACCTGCTGGAGCGGCGGGAGGGATCCCTGTGTCGGCATGGTGATGGCGCGACTGGCCTCGTTGTCGTCCCGCGCTTCCGAGCGCGAGCGGTGCCAGAGGGTCCGCAGGATGGAGAACCTGCCGGTCCTGGCTGCTGGGTGGTTCTCGTCCTTCAAGGCATGTCCTCTGGCGGCGGCGGGCAGGTGGTCACGTCGTGGCCCATGGTCGTGGATCGACGACGAGGACGTATGCCGAAGTGCCCGGCGCGCGGTGTTTCTCCACCGGTCGCGCACCGTCACCGGCGGACAGAAGCGTAAGGGGTTCCGCGCGGCCGTTCCGTCCCTCGTCCTTCCGTACCCTGAGAGCCGCGCCGTACCGCGCGATACGCCGAACAGGGCGACCCGTCGAGTTCCTGAATCGCTGGAGAAGCAACGTGCGTGATCACAGTGTGGTCGTCGGTTTCGGTACGAAGGGCCGCTCGGCCGTGCAGACGCTCTGCGCGACCGGCCTGCGGAAGGACCGGATCGTCATCGTCGATCCGTCCGGCAAGGTGGTCGACGCGGTCAACGCGCAGGGGTTCACCGGGGTGCAGGGTGATGCCACGCGCAGCGAGGTCCTCCTGCGGGCCGAGGTCCAGAAGGCGCGTCAGATCATCATCGCCACCCAGCGCGACGACACCGCGGTGCTGGTGACGCTGACGGCTCGGCAGCTGAACCAGAGCGCGAAGATCGTGGCCGCGGTGCGCGAGGAGGAGAACGCCCCGCTGCTCCGGCAGTCCGGAGCGGACGCGGTCATCACCAGTGCGAGTGCGGCGGGCCGGCTGCTGGGGCTCTCGGCGCTCAGCCCGAGCGCGGGCACGGTGCTGGAGGACCTCATCCAGCACGGCAGTGGCCTGGACCTCATCGAGCGGCCGGTGATAAAGAGCGAGGTCGGCAAGGGGGTTCGGGAGACCGACGACCTGGTGGTGAATGTGGTGCGGGGTCACCGGATGCTCAGTTACGACGATCCCGCGGCCAGCCCTCTGCAGATGACCGACCGGGTGGTGGTGGTCGTGCGTGCCTCCCCGCTGCCCTCCCCGCTGATCCCGAACCGGCCGCCGCAGGGCCCGCAGCGGCTGTAGCGCGGGCACCAGCCTCCGCACCAGCCCTCGTGCCAGCGCCAGCCCTCGTGCCCGCGCCTGCCCTCGTGCCCGCGCCGGAGCCCCCGCCCCGGCCGGTCGCCGGGAGAGGCGCTGCTGCCGGGTGGGGGCGGTGGCACGGAGTAGCCTCGCGGCCATGTATGCGATCACGATCCCGGAACCCGGTGGCCCCGAGGCACTCGTCTGGACCGAGGTGCCCGATCCCGTACCCGGCGAGGGCGAAGTCCTCGTGGAGGTGCTCTCCAGCGCGGTGAACCGCGCCGATGTCATGCAGCGCCAGGGGTTCTACGATCCGCCGCCCGGCGCGTCCGCGTACCCGGGTCTCGAATGCGCGGGCAGGGTCGCCGCGCTCGGCCCGGGCGTGAGCGGCTGGGCGGTGGGCGACGAGGTCTGCGCGCTCCTCGCCGGCGGCGGTTACGCGGAGAAGGTCGCGGTGCCTTCCGGGCAGCTGCTGCCGGTGCCCGCGGGCCTCGACGTGGTGTCGGCGGCGGCGCTGCCCGAGGTGACGTCGACGGTCTGGTCCAACGTCTTCATGGTGGCGCACCTGCGCCCTGGCGAGACCCTGCTGGTGCACGGCGGTTCCAGCGGCATCGGCACCATGGCGATCCAGCTGGCCAAGGCGGTCGGCGCCCGGGTCGCGGTGACCGCGGGCAGCGCGGAGAAACTGGCGAGCTGCGCGGAACTCGGCGCCGACATCCTGATCGACTACCGCGAGCAGGACTTCGTGGAGGAGATCCGCAAGGCGACGGACGGCGCGGGCGCGGACGTCATCCTGGACATCGTCGGCGCGAAGTACCTGGGGAGGAACGTCGAGGCACTCGCCACCAACGGGCGACTCGCCATCATCGGTCTCCAGGGCGGCGCGAAGGCCGAACTGAATCTGGGCGCCCTGCTGGCCAAGCGGGCCGCCGTCACCGCCACCTCGCTCCGGAGCCGTCCGGCGGCCGAGAAGGCCGCGATCGTGGCAGCCGTGCGCGAGCATGTCTGGCCGCTGATCGAGGGGGGCGTGGTCCGCCCGATCGTGGACCGTACGCTTCCGATGGCCGAGGCCGCCGAGGCCCACCGGGTGCTGGAGTCCAGCACCCACATCGGCAAGGTCCTGCTGCTGGCGCCCGCCACGAACCAGGCCTGACCGGCTCCGGGCACGCCCCGGGGACTGCCATGACGAGAGCCCGGCCCGCACGGAATCCACATCGGATTCCCGCGGTCCGGGCTCTGCCGGATCCCGCGCGCGGAGGGTCCGCGCGGCGGCGTGCTGATCGGCCTGGGGTGTGTTCCGAGCCAGGGCGTGTGGTGAAAGTCCTGCCTGTCCGGCGGGCGGACGGCGCTACTTCCGCAACACGCTTTAGAGGTACGGGCCGGAGCGGATCGCGCCGTGCGGGTCCCCACCGACGCCTTCCTCGTCGCCGGAACCGGGCGGCAGCGCGCGCCGCATCTGTTCCAGCTGGGCCCGGGCCGCCATCTGCTGGGCGAACAGCGCGGTCTGGATGCCGTGGAACAGGCCCTCCAGCCAGCCCACCAGCTGGGCCTGCGCGATCCGCAGCTCGGCCTCCGAGGGGACCGACTCCTCCGTGAAGGGCAGCGAAAGGCGTTCCAGCTCCTCCACCAGCTCCGGGGCGAGTCCGTCCTCCAGCTCCTTCACGGAACTGGCGTGGATCTCCTTGAGCCGGACCCGGCTCGCCTCGTCGAGAGGGGCTGCTCTGACCTCCTCCAGGAGCTGCTTGATCATGCTGCCGATGCGCATGACCTTCGCGGGCTGTTCGACCATCTCCGTCACTGGGACCTCGCGGGACTCGTCGCCACTGGCACCGCCGCCGACAGCCATTCCGTCCTGTCCCACTACGAGGACCTGGGGGTGCTCCTGCGACCGGTCATTCCTCGGCATCTCCATGCCGCCATTGTCTCGCACATGCTCCGTACACAAGGGTGGTGCCCCTTCTTAGGCGTGATCCACCGTCCCCTACGTACCTGAATGCGTGATCGGTACCCCGAGATGTCCCGGAGCGTCCCGGATGCGGACCCCGGCAGGGCGTGTTCCGCGTCAGCCCGCGCGGCGTACACGGACGCCGAGGAGGAACAGCCCGAGGCCGACCAGGGTGATCCCGCCGCCCAGGGACAGCTCGCGGAGCCGCTCGGTGGCCCGGGTGCTCAGTGCGCGCCGGTGGGCCGACGGCACGGGCTCCGAGGGCAGGGAGGGCGGCGCGACGGAGGGCGGGACCGGCGGGGGAGCCTCCTCGTCGTCGTCCTCCAGAGCGGCGACGGCCGCGGCGAGCTCCTCGGGGGGCAGTGACCTTCCGGGGCGTACCCGGCCCTCCCCGGCGAGCCGCCCGGCGAACGGTGCCCCGTCCTTCGGCGGACCGGCCGACGCGTCGTCGGACGGACCGACGGACGGCGGGACCAGCGGGGTGGCCGGGGGCGTGATGGTGGTGGGTCCCGTGGAGATGCTCGCTTCGATTTTGTCCGCCGGGGCCGACGCGGCGGAAACCGGTAGTCCGGAAGCCGGTGCGTGGAAGCCCGCCGAAGGCCGCCCGGAGGACGGCGAGGCCGCCCGAGAGGGCCGGACGGAAGAAGCGGGCGCCACGGGAGGGCCGAACGCGGGGAGACCTGCCGTGGGCCGGCCGACTGCGGCACGACCGCCGGACGAGCGCGCCGGAAGCGAGGGCACCGAAGGAAGCGAAGGCGCCGGGGACGGGAGGGCTGAGGACGAGCGCGCTGTGGGCCGGGGGCCCGAAGGTGCGCTCACCTCCGCTCCCGAGGGGGCGAGGGCGCTCGTACGGGGGGAGGCGAAGGCGGCCCCACCCGCCACCGGAATCGGCGCGGCGGCCAGGGCGAACAGAAGACAGGCCGCCGACCTCGACATCCGCACGGACCGTGAGGGAGGAGGACCTGGAGCCATGGGATCAGCGTCACACGCCCGCACATTCCCGGCATCCCGGATGGAGGGATGTCATCCGCCCTGATGACGGCGAGCCCTGCCCTCACCCGTACGGCCGATCAGGGACACGCGCGTACGGCCGATCCGGCTGCTGTCCGACCCCGGGTCCGTCCCCGTCCCAGGGTCCCGTCCCAGGGTCCCGATCCTCGGGCCCGCCCCGGGTCCCGCCCGTCCGCTCGACTCAGTTCGGGTCGCCCGTGGAGACGCTCAGTTCGATGTGGGCGCTCTGCGGGTCGATGGCCGTACCGGCGGTCGGGAACTGCTTGACGATCTGGTCCTCGGCGTAGGTGTTGCCGGGTTCCTCGATCACTTTGAGGGTCCACCCAGCGGCGTCGGCGCAGGCCTTCGCGGAGAGCAGGTCCTTGTAGACGAAGTCCGGTGCGGAGACCTTCTCCGGATCGCGGACGTCCGTACTCGGGTCGGTGCAGTCGTCGGTGTCCATCGTCCGGTTGCGCTCGGGGCCCTTGTGCTCGCCCGCGACCGCAGGCGCGCTGCTCTCGGAGCCGCCGGTGGACTCCGGTTCGTCGTCCTCGCCCCCGCCGATCAGGAAGACCGCCCCCAGGCCGATGACGGCGATGGCGGCGACCGCGACCGAACCCAGGACCACCCCGTTCCGCCGGGGCCTGCCACCGCCCCCGGCGCCCGCCCCGCCGCCGGTCGCGGACACGGCGTACGGCGGTGGGGTCTGCTGGTACGCCGGAGGGGCGGCTTGCGGGTAGCCGTAGCCTGCCGCCGGGGTCGGGACTCCGTACGGGCCGGGCTGCTGCGGTTGCTGGTGTGCCGGGTACGGGGTCTGGACGCCGTACGGGGTGGGCGGGTTCTGCTGGTCCACCGGCGGGAAGACCGTCGCGCCGACGCCCGACCCGCTGTTCGTGGGGCCACCGGCGACGATCACCGGGGCGGTGGCCGGGCCCGACGCGTTCAGCACCCGGAAGACCTCGTCGCGCATCGCGGCGGCGCTGGGGAAGCGTTCGTTCGGGTTCTTCCGGAGCGCGCGGGCGACGAGCGCGTCCAGCGCGGGGGTGACCGCCCGGTTGATCGTGGACGGGGCGGGGGGCTGCTCCTGCACGTGCGCGTACGCGATGGCGAGCGGCGACTCCGCGTCGAAGGGGAGGCGTCCGGTGAGCAGCTGGAAGAGCATGATGCCGACCGAGTAGAGGTCGGAGCGGGCGTCCACGCCGCGGCCGAGGGCCTGCTCGGGGGAGAGGTACTGCGGCGTGCCGACGACCATGCCGGTCTGGGTCATCGAGGTGACGCCGGACTGCATGGCGCGGGCGATGCCGAAGTCCATGACCTTGACGACGCCGCGCTTGGTGACCATGACGTTGCCGGGCTTGATGTCGCGGTGGACGAGCCCCATCTCGTG
>NZ_JBHWZJ010000017.1:0-41950 GCF_042728415.1 Streptomyces sp. NPDC060198
GGCGGCTCCGCCCTGACCGCCGACTGTCTGCGCAACCCGGAGTTCACCCTGATCCGCCTTTCCCCCCTGTCCACGGAGTGCACCGAGAGCCTGATAGCCGAGCACCTCGGCCAGGACCGAGCGGTGCTGGTGGCTCCCGCCCTGCACCGCGCTTCAGGGGGGAGCCCCCTGCTTCTGCAGGCGCTGCTGTGGGACTGCTCCGCCGGGCAGGTCACCGAGACCGGGACCCCGGCGGGCGGCGAGTTCTTCCGGCTCGCGGTCCGTTACGTCCTCGACCAGCTCGGCCCCGACGAGCTGCGGGTCGCCAACGCCCTGGCAGTCCTCGGCACGTCGGCCACGCTCGACTGTCTCGACCGGGTCCTCCAGCTCCGCGCCGGTCTCGCGATGTCCGCGCTCGACGCGGTGGGCCTCACCGAAGGGGGCCGGTGGTACCGGACCGAGGGGGCCCGCACCGCCGTCCTGGAGGGAACGGCGCCCGAGGAGCGCACGGCCCTGCACCGAACGGCCGCCCGGGTGCTCCACGAAGGCGGCGCTGCGCCGGCCCAGGTGGCCCAGCACCTCGTCGGCGCCGGCTCCTGCGAGGAACCCTGGGCCATCCCGGTGCTGCGGGAGGCCGCCGCCCAGGCACTCGCCCACCACGACGAGAAGGGGGCCGTGACCTGCCTGCGGCTGGCGTACGACGCGTGTACGAGCGCGCGACAACGAGCCATGGTCCGCGTCGAACTCGCCCAGGCGGAATGGGAGACCGCCCCCGGCGCGGTCCGGCGCCATGTCGACAGGCTCCTGGAGGATCACGACAACGGCTATCTGAGCTGCGGGCAGAGCTTGACTCTGATTACCTATCTGCTCTGGCTCGGCCGTCCTGAGGAAGCCGCTGCTCTCTTCGCCGATCTGGACGGCGTACGGGACGAGTTGTCCGGCGAGCTGCGGGTGCGGCTGGACACCATGCACGTCTGGTTCGCCTACTTCTACCCGGCGCTCGGGGCACACGAGCACGGAACGGCACCCACCGAAGGATCGGGTCTCGGCAGCGGCGTCATCGCCGTGGACCCGCACTCGGACGGCGCCCTCGTGCTGTCGTCGCTGCTCTCCCAAGGGCCGACCGGTGGAGCGCTCGATGCCGCCGAGCGACTCCTTGAAGGCGTGGTGCTGCACGATCCGCCGGTGGCGCCCGCCATGGCCGCGCTTGTCTCGCTCATCCGGGCCGCCCGGCTCGACCGCGCCGCCGAGTGGTGCGAAGTGCTCGTACGCGGCGCCGGTCCGCGCACCCCGCAGGCCCGCGCGATCTTCGCTGCGGCGAGTGCGACGGTCGAGAGCTGGCTGGGCAACTTCGCACTCGCCCGACAGCGGGCGGACGAGGCGCTGACTCTGATCCCGGCCCAGGCGTGGGGCGTCGCGATCGGTCTGCCCTTGTCCGCCAAGGTGCTGGCGTGCGCCGAACTCGGCGACATCGAGGCATCAGCCGAGTGCTTCCGCATTCCCGTTCCGCCCGTGATGTTCCAGACCCTGCCCGGCCTGCACTACCTGCAGGCTAGGGGCCGCCACCACCTTTCCGTCGGCCGGTACCAGGCGGCGCTCGGGGATTTCTACGCCTGCAGGGACCTGATGGCCGCCTGGAAGCTCGACGTCTCTGTGTTCACGGCGTGGCGCGTGTACGCGGCCGAGGCGCTGATCGAGGTCGACAGTACCGGCCAGGCCCGTGAGCTCCTCACCGCTGAGCTGGCCGAGCCGGACCCGGGCAGCGGCTGGCTCCGCTCGCGCGCGCTCGCGCTTTTCGAGCGGGTCACACCGCAGACCCGGAACTCGCCCTCGGTACCTTTCGGCCCTTCGGCCCGAACTCCGGCCCGGCCCACGATCCCGTCCCCAGCCGCGTCGCTGGTCCCGTCACCGTCCGCCGAGCCCGAGCGCGCCACCGGCGAAGGGCTCACCCGGGCCGAACACCGGGTCGCCCTCATGGCCTCGGAGGGGCTGACCAACCGCGAGATCGCCGAGCGGCTTTTCGTCACGCCCAGCACGGTCGAGCAGCACCTCACCCGCATTTACCACAAGTTGGGCGTACGGGGGCGACGCGCTCTGCCGCAGGCGCTCGCGGACCAGGCCGGGGCCAGGCCTTGAGCGACCTGCGGTGGGCTGCCGGCCCGGGTCAAGCCCTGGTCGACCGGGTGAACCCGGTTCCGGTCTTGCGACCGAGACAGCCCTGTGCCACCAACTGCGCGAGTGCCAGGGGCGGTTCGAAACCGCCCTCCGGGAACTCCTGGTGCAGCCTCCTCAGGATGGCCAGCGAGACGTCCAGGCCGATGCTGTCGAGCAGCGTGAAAGGCCCCATGGGGTAGTCGAAGCCGCGCCGCACCGCCGCGTCGAGTTCCTCGATGCCGATGTCCTCTTGGTCCAACAGCTCGACGGCGTCGGCGAGATAAGGGAACAGCAGGTGGTTGACGATGAAGCCCGACCGGTCCGCGCACTCCACCACCGTCTTGCCGAGCCGGTCGCAGAAGGCGCGGGCCACCGCCATGCTGTGATCGCTGGTCGCCGGGGTCCGGACGAGTTCGACCAGCTTCATGACCGGAGCCGGATTGAAGAAGTGCAGGCCCAGACCGTCGGCGCTGCGGCCGGACGCCTCGGTGCAGCTCCGCACGGACAGGCTGGACGTGGTGGTGGCGAGCAGGGTGCCGGGGCTGCACACCGAGCCGAGCGAGGCGAACAGGGACCGTTTGACCACGAGGTCCTCGGCGGCGGCCTCGATCACCAGGTGGCAGTCGCTCAACGCTGTTACGGAGTCGGTGGCTTCGAGCAGTGAGAGGCCGCGGGCCCTGTCGTCGGGGTGGACCCTGCCCCGGCGTACGGATCTGGTCAGGGATGCCTCGACGGCGTCCACGGCGAGCCGCGCCTTTTCGGGGGAGCGGGCCACGAGGACGGCGGGCACCCCGGCGAGCACGGCGCACTCGACGATCCCCCTGGCCATTGTCCCGGACCCGAGCACGCCCACCCGTCCGACCGTCATCTCCGGTCCAGCCTCGGCGGCTGCGACCCGCGCTTCGACCCGGCCGCCGTCCTCACCGTAACGGTGGAAGCCCTGCCCGCTCTTCCGGCCGAGAACGCCGTCCCGGACCATCGACGTGAGCAGCTTCGCGGGCCGGAACCTGGATTCTCCGGTACGGGCATGCAGGTCGGACAGGACCGCGTGCACCGTGTCCAGGCCGACCTCGTCGAGGAGTTCCAGCGGTCCCAGAGGCAGACCGCAGCCCAGGCGCATGGCGGTGTCGATGTCGTCCTGCCCGGCGTAGCCCTGTTCGACCATGGCGACGGCACGGTTGAGGAACGCGTACACGAGGCCGGTCGCCGCACGGCTCGGACGCGCGCCCAGGGCGCTCGGCGTCAGGCCGACCTCCACGAGCAGCTCCTCCAGGGCGGCCAGGGCGGTGCCCTCACTCATGGAGGTGGGCACCGCCTCGACGGCTCCGCCGACGCGCACAGGCCGCAGCATCCGCAGCCCCAGGGTCCGGCCAGGGCGCCCCGAGGCGATGGCGAGGCGGGCCGGCGGCAGCGCGGCGGTGACGCTGACCAGGACCGTGGGATCCGGGCAGACGCTGTTGAGGCGTCGCAACACCTGGGACTTGACCGCCAGGTCCTCGGGCACCGCCTCGATCACCACGTCGGCCGATCCGAGAGCCGCGGTGTCGTTCGTCAGCGTGTAGGCGCCTGGGGCGACGGGACCGCCCTCCTCTCCGGTAGGCGCTGTCTTCATGCGCTGCTCCACTGCCGCCACCACGTCGAGTTCGCGGTCCACTCCGACGACGTCGTATCCCGCGGCGTTCAGAAGGCGGAGCAGAGGTTCCCCGACGGAGCCGAGACCGACGACTCCCACCAAGGGGGATTTCCGGGCCATTTCTCGCGTTCCTTGTCTGTGTCTGTATGGAGTCAGCGCGCCGTGACGCGGAAGCGGTTGATGGCGTCGATGTGCTGTTCGCGCTTGTCGTGATCGCGGACGCCGAGGCCCTCTCGGGGGGCGAGGGCGAGAACGCCGACCTTGCCCTGGTGGAGGTTGCGGTGGACGTCGTACGCGGCCTGTCCGGCCTCTTCGAGGGAGTAGACCTTGGAAAGAGTGGGATGGATCTTGCCCTTGGCGACGAGGCGGTTGGCTTCCCATGCCTCGCGGTAGTTGGCGAAATGGGAGCCGATGATGCGCTTGAGAGACATCCACAGGTAGCGATTGTCGTATTCGTGCATGTAACCGGAAGTGGAGGCGCAGGTGGTGATGGTGCCGCCCTTGCGGGTGACGTAAACGGATGCGCCGAAGGTTTCGCGGCCGGGGTGTTCAAAAACGATATCGATGTCCTCGCCCCCGGTGAACTCGCGGATGCGCCGGCCGAAGCGCTTCCATTCACGCGGGTCCTGCGTGTGTTCGTCCTTCCAGAATTTGTAACCCTCGGCGTTACGGTCGATGACGGCTTCGGCGCCCATGGACCGGCAGATGTCGGCCTTCTCGGGGCTGGAGACGACACAGATCGGGTTGGCGCCGCCGGCGAGCGCGAGCTGGGTGGCGTAGGAGCCCAGGCCGCCGGAGGCGCCCCAGACGAGCACGTTGTCGCCCTGCTTCATGCCGGCACCGTTGCGCGAGACGAGCTGGCGGTAGGCGGTGGAGTTGACCAGGCCGGGGGCGGCTGCCTCCTCCCAGCTGAGATGGCCGGGCTTGGGCATCAGCTGATTGGACTTGACCAGCGCGATCTCCGCCAGGCCGCCGAAGTTGGTCTCGAAGCCCCAGATCCGCTGCTCGGGGTCGAGCATGGTGTCGTTGTGCCCGTCCGAGCTCTCCAGTTCCACGGACAGGCAGTGCGCGACCACTTCGTCGCCGGGCTTCCAGGAGTTGACGCCCGGGCCGGTCCGCAGGACCACGCCCGCGAGGTCCGAACCGATCACGTGATACGGCAGGTCATGCCGTTTGGCGAGGTCGCTGAGCTTGCCGTAGCGCTCCAGGAACTTGAAGGCCGACAGAGGCTCGAAGATCGAGCTCCACACCGAGTTGTAGTTCACGGACGACGCCATGACGGCCACCAGGGCCTCGCCGGGTCCGAGTTCCGGTACCGGGACCTCCTCGACGTGAAGCGACTTCCTGGGGTCCTTCTCCTCGGACCGCATGCCCGCGAACATCCCTTCGTCCTCCTTTCGGATGACGACGCCCCGATAGCTCGCCGGAACCCTCAGGTTCGCGAAATCTTCGGACGTCGCCTCACCGGAAAGGATGGTGCTCACTATGTCTTTCACGTGGAATACCTCAAAGAAGAAAGAGAGGGCGAGAATTTCGCGGGAATCTTTCCACGACTGTAGAGTCCGCCGCGAATGGGAAGTACCCCTAAATTGCGCACCCGTGAAGTTCGTACCCCCTACGGGGCCTCGACTCGGGGAGGTGTCCGGGGAACTAGGGGGTTGCTGGTCGCTCGCGGCCTCCTGCACTGTCGTGGCGAGCAGCTATGGCAGGCAAGCAGGCAAGCAGGCAAGGGCAGGAATGACCAACAGCAACATTGACGGCGCGGCGTGGATACGACGGTTCCATACGTCTCCCGACGCGGATGTGCGACTGATGTGCTTCCCGCACGCGGGCGGTTCGGCCAGTTTCTTCTTCCCGGTGTCGAAGGGGCTGGCGCCGCGCGTGGAAGTGCTGGCGATGCAGTACCCGGGGCGCCAGGATCGCCGCTCGGAGCCCAACGTCCCCGACATGGCCCACATGGCCGACCGGGCAGCCGAGTCGCTGCTTCCCTGGACCGACAAGCCGTTCGCTCTGTTCGGGCACAGCATGGGGGCCACGCTCGCCTACGAGGTCGCGCGCAGGCTCCAGGACGCCGGGCGGCCCGCCCATGCGCTCTTCGTGTCCGGACGGCGGGCCCCGCACCGCAATCTGGACGACGGGCTGCACCTGCTCTCCGACGATGAGATCGTCGCCGATATCGGGGCCCTGGACGGCACGGGTGCGCGTGTCTTCGGCGACGCGGAGCTCATGGAACTGGTGCTGCCCGCGATCCGCAGCGACTACCAGGCGGCGGAGACCTACCGGTACGTCCCCGGGCCGGTCCTGACCAACCCCGTGCATGCCCTGACGGGATTCTCCGACGCGCGGGTCGACGTGGGCGAGTTGCATCACTGGAAGGAGCACACCGAGGCCGGCTTCGACCTGACGGTGTTCTCCGGCGGCCACTTCTACCTGGCGGAACAGCTCGAAGTGATCCTGGAACTCATCCGCACCCGACTCTTCGAGGGCGTCCGCACATGACCGCGTACTCGCTTCCCGTGACCCCCGTCGGTGTCCTCGGGACGGGTTCCTACCTGCCCGCGCGAACTGTCCCGAACGACGAGGTGGCGGCACTCGCCGGCGTGACGGCGGAGTGGATCGAGCGCAAAACGGGCGTGGTCGAGCGGCGTTACGCCGCCGACGACGAGGCCGCGTCCGACCTGGCGGCGCACGCTGCGGCACGGGCCCTGGAGGACGCGGGGGTCCGCGCCGAGGATGTGGCCTGGACCATCGTCGCCACCTCCACGCCCGACCACCCGCAGCCCGCCACAGCCGCCCTCGTGCAGTACCGGATCGGCGCGGTGAACGCGGCCGGGTTCGACGTGAACGCCGTGTGCGCCGGGTTCGTCGTGGCGCTCCAGACCGCCGCGTCCCTGCTCGCCGGTGACCCCACCGGACAGAGCCGGGCGCTGGTCGTGGGGACCGAGGTGTACTCCCGGATCATCGATCGCTCCGACCGCCGCACGGCGCCCCTGTTCGGCGACGGAGCGGGTGCCGTCGTGCTCGGCCCGGTCGGGGAGCGGCACGGGATCCTCGGCACCGGTCTGGTCACCGAGGGGCATCTGCACGACCTCATCGGGGTGGCGGCCGGAGGAAGCAGGACCCCGGCGTCTGCTGAGACGCTCGCCCGTCACGAGCACTCCTTTCGGATGCGGGGCCGTGACGTTCGCGAGTACGTGATGAGGGAGTTGCCCCCGGCCGTCGCGGGTCTCCTCGACCACTTGGGCGTCAAGCCCGACGAGATCGACCATTTCGTGCCGCACCAGGCCAACGGCGCCATGCTCCGGGATGCCTGGGAGGTACTCGGCTTGCCCCGCGCCCGAGCGCACCTGCCGGTCTCCCTGCACGGAAACACCGGTGCGGCATCGATCCCGCTCGCGCTCGACGACGCACACCGCGCCGGGAAGTTGTGCGACGGCGAGTTGGTGCTGCTCGCCGGGTTCGGCGGTGGGATGACCCTCGGCACCGGTTTGCTCAGCTGGGTCGGTTGACAGCGGCCCGCGCGGGATGCCCCGCCCCGGACGACGACCATCGCGACGGGGCAAACCCTGGCTGACGCGGCACTGGACCGGGGAAACGGTCTCAGTCGCGTCGCAGCCGCCCTGAGCGAGTGGTCCGGTAGGCGGCCTTTCGCCGGGCGCTGATGTCGACAGGCAGGCCGGGCAGTGGCGCGGTGATGGTGCGCTTACCCTCCGGGCGGCGGGCAGCCTCGACAATGCGCTCACTCGGCACCGATACGGCCAGGGCGTGGTGATCAAGGCGTCGAGCGATCGGATCCTCCCTCTCCCTCCGGTGCCCGGCGATCTCGTGCAGGCCGTCCTCCGTGCCGCCGAGGTACGCAACACCTCGGTCGCGGACGTATCGGTACAGGCCGTCGCTCGGGAAGCAGGTCTGTCCCGCAGTACGCTCCTGCGCCGCCTCGGCGGGCTCCGGCACGCGCGGGACGAGGCCGTCCGCGCTACGGGCATCGACCCCGGCGGTCAGGAGCCGGTCCGCGAGCGGGCCGTCGTGGCCGGAGCGAAGCGTCTGAGCGACGATGGGCCTGGAGCCTTCGCCCTGACACGGGTAGCGGCTGCCGCCGACTGTCCGGTCCACAGCCTCTCTGCCGCTTTCGACGGCCGACCCGGTTCCGTGAGAGATTGTAAGAGATGAGAGGGTCGGGCGGGTGAGCGAGACATCATCGAACACCCTCCAATACCGCTTTGACGGGCCAGAAGACGCCCCGGTCCTGGTGATCGGCCCCTCCCTGGGTACCACTTGGCACATGTGGGACCGCCAGATACCGGACCTCTCCCAGCACTACCGGGTGCTGCGGTACGACCTGCCGGGCCACGGCGGCGCACCGGCCCGTCCGGCGGTCTCCGTCGCCGAACTCGGCGACCGGCTGATCGCCACCCTCGACTCCCTCGGCGTCCAGCGCTTCGGGTACGCGGGGTGCTCCATCGGCGGCGCCGTCGGTGCCGATCTGGCGCTGCGCCACCCCCACCGGGTGGCCTCGCTCGCTCTCGTGGCGGTCTCGCCCAGATTCGGCAGCGCCGACGAGTTCCGCCAGCGCGGGGTGATCGTCCGTACCAACGGCCTGGAGCCCATCGCCCGCAGCTCTCCCGAGCGCTGGTTCACGCCCGGGTTCGCCGCCGCGCAGTCCGCCATCGTCGAGTGGGCCGTGCAGATGGTGCGTACCACCGACCCCGGGTGCTACATCGCCGCGTGCGAGGCGCTCGCGTCCTTCGACATCCGCGGCGAGCTGGGCCGCATCGGTGTGCCCACGCTCGTCGTGGTGGGCGCCGAGGACCGGGTCACCGGCCCCGCCGAGGCGCGCACCCTGGTCGCGGGCATCCCCGACGCCCGCCTCGCCCTGGTGCCGGGGGCCTCGCACCTCGCGCCGGTGGAGCAGCCGGCCGCGGTGATGGACCTGCTGTTCACCCATTTCTCGACCACCTGGCAGGACACCCTCGGTGCCGTTCCGGTCGTCGTGTCCTCCGCCCCTCCCGCGGCCGTCCCGCCGCTCTCCGCTCCGTACGCGCCCGTCGCGGAGATCGCGCCGCCGGCCCCGCGCGCGGTCGACGCGGAGCGTACGGACCGCCACGCGGTAGGTACGAAGGTCCGCAGGGAGGTGCTCGGCGACGCCCACGTGGACCGGGCCGGCGACGCCACCGACCCGTTCACCGAGGACTTCGAGGATCTCGTCACCCGCTACGCGTGGGGCGAGGTCTGGAACCGCGAGGGTCTCGACCGCCGTACCCGCAGCTGCGTCACCCTCACCGCGCTGATCGCGTCCGGCCGGCTGGAGGGCCTCGCCGCACACCTGCGGGCGGCGCTGCGCAACGGCCTCACCCCCGCCGAGATCAAGGAAGTGCTGCTCCAGACCGCCGTGTACTGCGGGATTCCCGCCGCCGGGGCCGCGTTCGCCGTGGCCCAGTCCGTGATTCAGGAAGAAACGACACCGCCCGCGTAGCAGGATGGAGACCATGAACGCATCGCCTCTCACGCTCACCAAGAAGCGGCATTCCTGCGTCCGCCTGGACAAGGACGGGCGGGCCCTCGTCATCGACCCGGGTGGTTTCTCCGGGGAGGACGAGGCCGTCGGCGCCGACGCCATCCTGGTGACCCACGAGCACCCGGACCACTTCGACGAGGGCCGGCTGAGGGCGGCCCTGGAGGCCGACCCGGCGGCGGAGATCTGGACGCTGCGCAGTGTCGCCGAGCAGTTGGCGGCGGCCTTCCCCGGGCGGGTGCACACCGTCGGCCACGGCGACACCTTCAGCGCCGCCGGGTTCGACGTCCAGGTCCACGGCGAGCTCCACGCGGTGATCCACCCCGACATCCCGCGCATCACCAACGTGGGCTTCCTCGTCGACGGCGCGGTCTTCCACCCGGGCGACGCGCTCACTGTTCCCGAGCAGCCGGTCGACACCCTGCTGCTGCCGGTGATGGCCCCGTGGAGCAAGATCTCGGAGGTCATCGACTACGTCCGCGAGGTCGGGCCGCGCCGGGCCATCGACATCCACGACGCCCTGCTCACCGACCTGGCCCGGCCGATCTACGACGGCCAGATCGGCGCACTCGGCGGCAGCGACCACGGCCGGATGGCGCCGGGGGAGCGCACCGGGCTCTGAGGTCCCGCCCCGTTCCCGAGGCTCTCCCGCAGCAGGCGGGCAAGGTCCGTGCCAGGTCCGCGACTGTCGGTGGCAGCGGTTAGGTTGGGTTCCATGCGCATCGCCACGTGGAACGTCAACTCGATCACCGCCCGGCTGCCGAGGCTGCTGGCCTGGCTGGAGAGCACCGGCACCGATGTGCTGTGCGTCCAGGAGACCAAGTGCACGGCCGAGCAGTTCCCCGCCGACGAACTGCGGGAGTTGGGGTACGAATCCGCCGTGAACGCCACCGGCCGGTGGAACGGCGTGGCGCTGATCTCCCGGGTGGGCCTCGACGACGTGGTCACGGGCCTGCCGGGCGGCCCCGCGTACGACGGTACGGAGGAGCCCCGGGCGATCTCCGCGACCTGCGGGCCCGTCCGGCTCTGGTCCGTCTACGTACCCAACGGCCGCGAGGTCACGCACGAGCACTACGCGTACAAGCTGCGCTGGCTGGAGGCGCTGCGCGGCGCCGTCGCCGCGGACGCGACGGGGCCCCGGCCCTTCGCGGTGCTGGGCGACTACAACGTCGCACCCACCGACGAGGACGTGTGGGACCCGGCGCTCTTCGAGGGCGCCACCCACGTCACCCCCGCCGAGCGGGACGCCCTCGCCGCACTGCGCGAGCAGGGGCTGAGCGACGTGGTGCCGCGCCCCCTGAAGTACGACCACCCGTTCACCTTCTGGGACTACCGCGAGCTGCGCTTCCCGAAGAACAGGGGCATGCGGATCGACCTCGCCTACGGCAACGCCCCGTTCACCGCCGCCGTGAAGGACGCCTACGTCGACCGCGAGGCGCGCAAGGGCAAGGGCGCCTCGGACCACGCCCCGGTCGTGGTGGACCTGGAGTTCTGAGGACCGGGTCCGGAGGGCGGAGGCCGATACCCGGGTACCCGCGGCCTCGCCGACACGTCACCGACTGACAACCGAAGGTTGACACCCTCCCGAGTGTCAACTTAAGGTTGACACATGACGCAACCGGCATCAGTGAACCCGCCCGTGCGCCTCGACGACCTCATCGAGGCCATCAAGAAGTCCCACTCGGACACCCTGGAGCAGCTCTCCGGCGCGGTCGTCGCGGCCGACCACCTCGGTGACATCGCGGACCACCTCATCGGCCACTTCGTGGACCAGGCCCGCCGCTCGGGCGCCTCCTGGACCGACATCGGCAGGAGTATGGGGGTGACCCGGCAGGCCGCACAGAAGCGTTTCGTCCCGAAGAAGCCGGACGATTCCGCGGACCTGGACCCCAACGAGGGCTTCGCCCGGTTCACCCCGCGCGCCCGGAACGTCGCGGTCGCCGCCCACAACGAGGCCCACCTCGCCGGGAACACCGAGGTTCTTCCCGCGCACCTGGTGCTCGGCCTCGTCGCCGATACCGAAGGTGTCGGCGCCCGGGTGATCGCGGCGCGGGGCGTCACCCCGGAAGCCGTGCGCGCCGCGGCCCTCGCCGCGCTCCCGCCCGCCGCCGACGAGGTTCCCGAGCTGATCCCGTACGACGCCGGCTCCCGCAAGGTCCTGGAACTCACCTTCCGCGAGGCCCTCAGGCTCGGCCACGCCTACGTGGGAACCGAGCACATCCTGCTGGCCCTGCTGGAGCACGAGGGCGGCGACGGGGTGCTCACCGGCCTCGGGATCGACAAGCAGCACGCGTCCGCAGCCGCTGAAGCCCTGGTCGCGGCCGCCACCGGGGCGACCCGGAACCCGCCCGGCGCCTGACCCGCGCGCGGGGGCGTCCGCACCGTGGACGCCCCCGCGAGCACCCGAGCGCCCGCCTCAGTGGACGGAGAGCCCGCCGTCCACGAAGAGCGACTGCCCGGTCACGTACGCCGAGCCGGGACCGGCCAGGAACACCGCGGCGGCGGCGAAGTCCTCGGCCAGCCCGTTGCGCCCCACCATGGTGCGGGCGGCCAGTGCCGCCACCTTCTCCGGGTCCGAGGAGAGCCGGGCGTTCAGCGGGGTCATCACGAAGCCGGGGACCAGGGTGTTCGCCGTGACCCCGTGCCGCGACCACGCCTCCGCCTGGGACCGGGCCAGCGACTCCAGCCCGCCCTTGGAAACGCCGTACGCCCCGCTGTTCACGAAGGCCCGGTGCGCCTGCTGCGAGGTGATGTGGATGAGCCGCCCGTACCCGCGCTCCGCCATCCCCGGCCCGAACCGCTCGCCGAGCAGATAGGGGGCCTTGAGATTGATCGACATCGTGGTGTCCCAGACGTCCTCGTCCAGCTCACCCATCGGCGGACGCAGGTTGATTCCGGCGCAGTTCACCACGATGTCCGGCTCCCCGGACCGGGCGACCACGGCGTCGGCCGCCCGCCGGACCCCGTCGGTCGTGGCGAGGTCCGCGCTCACCCAGCCGACGCGGCAGCCTGCCTCGGTCAACTCGTCCACGGTCGACTTCAGTTCCGCCTCGCGGCGGGCCACGACGGTCACCTCGGCGCCCGCGCGGGCGAGCGCCTCCGTGATCGCCCGGCCGATGCCGGAGCTGCCGCCGGTGACGAGGGCGGTCCTGCCTTCCAGGGAGAAGAGTCCGGAGAGATAGTCCTGTGTGCTCATCCCGGCAGCTTACGGAGCGGCCGGTGCCCCTTCCGTTCCGGGTACCACGCCCAGGTGCGTGGAGCGCGCCCTGTGGCGTACGGGGGGACGAAAGTGCGACTCTTGCGGGGTGAACATCCCCTTCTTGGACAACTGGCGCAAGCGTCAAGGCGGTACGCGCGCGGTGACGCTGGCGGAGACCGCCGCGACCGACCCCGCCGGCCTCGCGGAAGTTCTCGCGGAGTGCGAGCTGTTGCGCGTCCGCGCGGGGAGCAGTGGACTCGAACTGGACGACACGCCAGGCTCGTTGACCGCGCTCGACCAACTGCCGCCGCGCTGGCGCGACGATCCGGAGGAGGTGCCGTGGATGGGGAACGACGCGGGCCTGTACCTCGGCACCGTGCTCGTGCGGACCGTGCCCGGCGCCCGGTGGGACATCTGGCCGAGCGGGCAGCCCGTCGTGCTGCTGGCCTCCGGACGGGAGATCGACGTCGTCGGGGCGGGCCTGGACTGGGCGGTCTACGGCAGCCCCGAGCTGTCCCAGGTGTACGCGGAGGCGGCCGAGGAGTGACACCCGGGTGTCCGGCCCGTACGTCCGGGGCATCCGGCCCCGGCTCACCGGACACCACCTAGATAAACAGCCTTTTGCCCTGTTTGCGTGTCGGGCGTGAAGTCCCTTACCCATGCGGATAGTTTCCGCTGAGCCGACACACAGCGACACATGGGCAGGGCAGCGTATGGCCGTCGATCCGTTGATCGATCTGCGGGACGTCAACAAGCACTTCGGAGAGTTGCACGTTCTGCGGGACATCAATCTCACCGTCGGCCGCGGGGAGGTGGTCGTGGTCATCGGCCCCTCCGGCTCCGGAAAGTCCACGCTCTGCCGTGCGATCAACCGACTGGAGACGATCGAGTCGGGCCGGATCACGATCGACGGGAAGCCGCTCCCCGAGGAGGGCAAGGGGCTGGCGCGGCTCAGGGCCGAAGTCGGCATGGTCTTCCAGTCGTTCAACCTGTTCGCGCACAAGACCGTGCTGGCCAACGTCTCGCTCGCGCAGATGAAGGTGCGCGGGCGGAAGAAGCCGGTGGCCGACGCCCGTTCCAGGGAGCTCCTGGAGCGCGTGGGGCTCGCCGCGCACGCCGACAAGTTCCCCGCGCAGCTCTCCGGAGGACAGCAGCAGCGCGTGGCCATCGCCCGTGCCCTCGCCATGGACCCCAAGGCCCTCCTCTTCGACGAGCCCACCTCGGCACTCGACCCGGAGATGATCAACGAGGTGCTGGAGGTCATGCAGCAGCTGGCGCGGGACGGAATGACCATGGTCGTCGTCACCCATGAGATGGGCTTCGCCCGTTCCGCCGCGAACCGGGTGGTGTTCATGGCGGACGGACTCATCGTCGAGGACCGCACGCCGGAGGAGTTCTTCACCGCCCCGGAGAGCGACCGCGCCAAGGACTTCCTGTCCAAGATCCTCAAGCACTGACGGGAGGCTCCGCCTTGCGTACGAAGAAGACCACCGCACTGCTGGCCGCCCTGCTGCTGGCGGTACTCGCCGCCGGGTGCGGCAAAGAGGGCAGCCCGCCGGTCAAGGGACCCAAGGCCGACGCGCTGCCGCACTACACGGTGAACACCGGCTTCCGGCTCCCCGCGTCGAAGACCTGGACCAGTGCCGAGCGGCGGGGCCGCCTGGTGATCGGGGCCAAGGAGGACCAGCCCTACCTCGGCGAGAAGGACCCGGCCACCGGGGTCTACTCCGGATTCGACATCGAGATCGCCACGATGGTGGCGGCCTACCTCGGATTCGGTCCGAAGGACATCGAGTTCAAGACCATCGCCTCGGCCAACCGCGAGACCGCCCTGCAGAACGGCCAGATCGACTACTACGTCGGCACCTACACCATCAACGACATGCGCAAGAAGCTCGTCGGGTTCGCCGGCCCGTACTTCATGGCCGGACAGGGACTCCTGGTGCGCACCGACGAGAACGACATCCACGGCCCCCAGGACCTGGCCGGCAAGACGGTCTGCTCGGCCGCCGGGTCCACCCCCTACCAGCGCATCGCCGCCGACTACCCGAAGGCGGACCTGGTCGCCTACGACACGTACTCCATCTGCGTCGACAACCTGCTGACCTATCAGGTCGACGTCGTCACGACGGACGACGCGATCCTGCTGGGCTTCGCGGCGAAGGCGCCGGACGAGATGAAGGTCGTCGGCAAGCCCTTCTCCGAGGAGCCGTACGGCATCGGAGTGCCGCGCAGTGACAACGCCCTGCGGGCCGCGATCAACGACGCGCTGGAGGAGAACGAGAAGAACGGCAACTGGAAGAAGGCGTTCGAAGCGACGCTGGGGCTCTCCGGAGTGCCCGCACCGACGCCGCCGCCCATCGACCGCTACCCGGCGAACTGAGGGACCGGCCACCATGGACGTACTGACAGAGAACTTCTCGCTCTACGGCAAAGGGTTCCTCGGCACCCTCGAACTCACGGTCTTCGCCTCGCTCCTCGCCCTGGTGCTCGGCTTCGTCATGGCCTCCTTCCGGGTGGCCCCGGTCGGCTCGCTCCGGCTCGTCGGCACCGTCTGGGTGACGGTGCTGCGCAACACCCCGCTCACCCTGCTGTTCTTCGCCGTCCTCCTCGGCCTGCCGCGCTTCGGCCTCGTCCTGCCGTTCAACGTCTTCGCCGTCCTGGCGCTCGGCTGCTACACCTCGGCGTTCATCTGCGAGGTGCTGCGCTCCGGCATCAACACCGTGCCCACCGGCCAGGGAGAGGCGGCCCGGAGCCTCGGGATGTCCTTCGGGCAGACCCTGAACACGGTGGTGCTGCCGCAGGCGTTCCGTTCCGTGATCCCGCCGGTCGGCTCGACGCTCATCGCGCTCGCCAAGAACTCGGCGATCGCCGGCGCCTTCAGCGTCACGGAGCTGCTCGGCACCTACAAGACCCTCAACGAGCTCGGCTACAGCATCATCTGGACCTTCGTCTGGATCGCCGTCGGCTACCTCATCATCACCCTGTCCATCAGCGCGCTCTTCACCGTGCTGGAGAAGCGCTGGGGAGTGACCCGATGACCACCCACGCCGCACCCGCCGCCACCGCGCTCTACGACATCCCGGGGCCCGAAGCCCGCAAGCGGCACCTCCTCTACGGGATCGCCGCCACGATCCTGGTCGCCGCTCTCGTCGGCTGGATCATCTATCTCCTCATCGACACCGGCCAGTTCGCCGCAGCCAAGTGGAATCCCTTCACCTACAAGGGAATCCAGGAACTGCTGCTGCGGGGCCTGGGTAACACCCTCAAGGCGTTCGGGTACGCGGCGGTGCTCTCGCTGGCACTCGGCGCGGTCCTGGCCGTCGGCCGGCTCTCCGTACATCGGCCGGTCCGCTGGATCGCCACCCTGCTGGTCGAGTTCTTCCGGGCCATGCCCGTGCTGGTGATGATCTTCTTCATCTTCGTGGCGCTGAAGGTCCAGCCGCTGCCCGCCCTGGTCGCCGGGCTGACCCTCTACAACGGTTCGGTGCTGGCCGAGGTGTTTCGTACCGGCATCAACTCGGTGGAGCGCGGCCAGCGGGAGGCCGCGTACGCACTGGGGATGCGCAAAACGCAGGTCACGGCTTCCGTGCTCGCGCCCCAGGCGGTACGCGCCATGATGCCGACCATCATCAGCCAGCTCGTGGTGGCCCTGAAGGACACCTCGCTGGGCTATCTGATCACCTACGAGGAGTTCCTCCACGCGGGGAAGCTCATCGCCTCGAACCTCGACTACGACCTGCCGTTCATCCCGGTCGTGATGGTGATCTCCCCCATCTACATCGGGATGTGCATGCTCCTCTCGTGGTTCGCCACCTGGATGGCCAAGCGCCAGCGCCGCAACCCGAAGACGGAGGCCGTGGAAGTCTCACCGGCCGGACCTGGACCCCTGTTGCCCTGAGGGGGCCCGGCGGATCAACCCCGGACACCCCGGCCGGCCAGCAGCCGGTGATCACCTCCCGCGCGCCCGGAACCCGGACGTTTTCCCGGACCCGGCCCGCGCGGGGAGAAGGTCAGCTGCATGCCGGTGAACCCGCCGAAAGGCAGAGGGGGCGTTGCCCAACCGAAGTACCGGAAGGTGCCGTTGACGGAGAACGGGCCGTCGTCGTGGGGATGCACGACGAAGGCCCGTTCTCCGTGTGCGGCTGCGTCGGCGCTGTCGCGGCTGCTCCTCGGGGTGCGCCCGCCCGCCCCCCACCGCGCCCGGAACGCGCCCGCGACCCGGCGTCCCGAGCCTGCCGCACTGTGGCGTGTCTCCCGTCCGTCCCGCGTTTCGCATCCCTCCCCGGACCCTTTCCTGTCATTGGTCCGCTGGGATCTGACGTCGGTGCGCTGCCTCTGACATAGCTGACGATTCCCTGAACCGAACCGCCTTGTCCGCGTCTCCGCGACCGTCGAACCTTGAGGTCACGGCCTGGTGGCGTGTCCTGGAGAGGTGGGCGAAGTCCGGTGGAACCTGTGACGGGCGGTTCGTGGGAGTGGGCGGGAACGGGGTGCGCGGACGGCTCGGCCGTCGGGCGCACGCCGCGGCCCGGCCGCGCCGCACGGCCGCCCGTCCGGCCGGCCGGCCCCGTCCACGAGGCGCCGACAGCCGCTGTTCGCGTGGTTCGTGGCGTGCACGCCGCCGTGAGGGCCTCTTCGTCCGTCGACCCCGCGCCCGGGGCACCGGCCGCCGCCGCCGAAGCCGGCGTCCGTGTTCCCGTCGTCGCGCACTGTCGGCCCACCGGCTGACCCGAGCGGCCCGTTCTCCGGGCCGCGCCCCTTCGCGCCCCTCCGAGCGCGCCCCTCTGAACGCGCCCGTCCGGGAGCGTCCGTCCGTGCGCAACGTCCACGCAGGCAGCGCCGGAAGGTCCCGCAGCGGGCGCGCGACGCCGCAGTCATGTCATGAACGCAACATAATCAGGAGTGAGTCATGCACAGCACGCTGATCGTGGCACGGATGGAACCGGGCGCGAGCGGTGACGTCGCCCGGCTGTTCACCGGGTTCGACGCCACCGCGATGCCGCACCGGATGGGCACCCGCCGACGCCAGTTGTTCTCCTACCGAGGCCTGTACTTCCACCTCCAGGACTTCGACGAGGACAACGGCGGCGCCCTGATCGAGGAGGCCAAGACCGACCCCCGCTTCATCGGCATCAGTGAGGACCTCAAGCCGTTCATCGAGGCGTACGACCCCGCGACCTGGCGCTCCCCGGCCGACGCGATGGCCAAGCGCTTCTACACGTGGGAGGCGTCCGCGTGAGCGAGCGCCGCGTCGTCATCACCGGCGTCGAGGTGCTCGCACCCGGCGGGGTGGGCGTCAAGGACTTCTGGAGCCTGCTCAGCGAGGGCCGCACCGCGACCCGGGGCATCACCTTCTTCGACCCCGCGCCGTTCCGCTCCCGCGTCGCCGCCGAGATCGACTTCGACCCGTACGAGCACGGGCTGACGCCCCAGGAGGTCCGGCGGATGGACCGTGCCGCGCAGTTCGCGGTCGTCGCCGCGCGCGGCGCGGTCGCCGACAGCGGCATCGCCACCGGTGCACTCGACCCGTACCGGATCGGCGTCTCCGTCGGCAGCGCCGTCGGCGCCACCATGGGACTGGACGAGGAGTACCGCGTCGTCAGCGACGGCGGGCGGCTCGACCTCGTCGACCACCGGTACGCCGCGCCCCATCTCTACGGTCACCTCGTCCCCAGCTCGTTCGCCGCCGAGGTGGCCTGGGCGGTCGGCGCGGAAGGCCCCAGCACCGTGGTCTCCACCGGCTGCACCTCCGGCATCGACTCCGTCGGCTACGCCGCCGAACTGATCCGCGAGGGCAGCGCGGACGTGATGGTCGCGGGTTCGTCGGACGCACCGATCTCCCCGATCACCATGGCCTGCTTCGACGCCATCAAGGCCACCACACCTCGCCACGACGACCCCGCGCACGCCTCCCGCCCGTTCGACGGAACCCGCAACGGATTCGTTCTGGGGGAGGGCGCCGCCGTGTTCGTGATCGAGGAGCTGGAGAGCGCCCGCCGCCGAGGGGCGCACATCTACGCCGAGATCGCCGGCTACGCCACGCGCTCGAACGCCTACCACATGACCGGACTGCGTCCCGACGGCGCCGAGATGGCCGAGGCGATCCGGGTCGCGCTGGACGAGGCGCGGCTGCCCGTGGAGTCGATCGACTACATCAACGCGCACGGCTCGGGCACCAAGCAGAACGACCGGCACGAGACGGCCGCGTTCAAGAAGAGCCTCGGCGACCACGCCTACCGGACGCCGGTCAGCTCGATCAAGTCGATGGTGGGCCACTCGTTGGGGGCGATCGGTTCCATCGAGATCGCGGCGTCCGTCCTCGCCATGGAGCACGACGTGGTCCCGCCCACCGCGAACCTGCACACCCCCGACCCCGAGTGCGACCTCGACTACGTGCCGCTGCACGCCCGGGACCAGCTCACCGACGCGGTGCTCACCGTCGGCAGCGGGTTCGGCGGGTTCCAGAGCGCGATGGTGCTGGCCGACCCGGAGAGGAGGGCGGCGTGACCACCCCTTCCTCCGTCGTCGTCACCGGCCTCGGTGTCGCCTCGCCCAACGGCCTCGGTACCAAGGACTACTGGGCGGCCACCCGCGGTGGGAAGAGCGGCATCGGCCGGCTCACCCGCTTCGACCCGTCCCCCTACCCGGCCAGACTCGCCGGCGAGGTACCCGGCTTCACCGCCGAGGACCATCTGCCGAGCCGCCTCATCCCGCAGACCGACCGGATGACCAGGATCGCCCTCGCCGCCGCTGACTGGGCGCTCGCCGACGCCGGGGTGCGCCCCGAGGAGCTCGACGCGTTCGACATGGGCGTGGTCACCGCCAGCGCCTCCGGAGGCTTCGAGTTCGGTCAGAACGAGCTGCGCAAACTGTGGAGCCAGGGCAGCAAGTTCGTCTCCGCCTACCAGTCCTTCGCCTGGTTCTACGCCGTCAACAGCGGACAGATCTCCATCCGCAACGGCATGAAGGGGCCGAGCGGGGTCGTCGTCGGGGACCAGGCCGGCGGACTCGACGCCGTGGCCCAGGCCCGCCGCCAGATCCGCAAGGGCACCCGGCTCGTCGTCTCCGGCGGAATCGACGCCTCCCTCTGCCCCTGGGGCTGGGTCGCGCAGCTCGCGAGCGGCCGGCTCAGCACCAGCGAGGAACCGAGCCGCGCCTATCTGCCCTTCGACCCTGACGCCCGGGGGCACGTGCCCGGCGAGGGCGGCGCGATCCTCATCCTGGAGGACGCGGAAGCCGCCAGGGAACGCGGCGCCCGCGACTACGGGGAGATCGCCGGATACGGCTCCACCTTCGACCCCAAACCCGGCTCCGGACGCCCGCCCGGCCTGCGCAAGGCCATCGAACTCGCGCTGGAGGACGCCTCGTCGGACCCGGAGGGCATCGACGTCGTCTTCGCCGACGGTGCGGCCGACCCCGGACTCGACCAGGCCGAGGCCGAGGCGATCACCGCCGTCTTCGGGGAGCGCCGCGTGCCGGTCAGCGTGCCCAAGACCATGACCGGCCGACTCTACTCGGGCGGTGCCCCGCTCGACGTGGCCGCCGCCCTGCTGGCGCTGCGCGACGGGTTGATCCCCGCCGCCGTGAACGTGCGGCCTTCGCCCGGCCACCCGCTCGACCTCGTCGTCGACCGGCCCCGCCCGGCCGCTCTGCGCACCGCGCTCGTGCTCGCCCGTGGCCACGGTGGATTCAACTCCGCCGTCGTGCTGCGCGCCCCCGCCGAGCCCCGCCCCGCCCACTGACCCGACCAGTTGAGGACTCCCCATGCCTGCCGCAGAGTTCACCCTCGCCGACCTCGAACGGATCCTCCGGGAGGCCGCCGGTGCCGAAGAGAGCACCGACTTCCACGACGCCGTCCTGGACACCGATTTCGGGTCCCTCGGTTACGAGTCGCTGGCGCTCCTGGAGACCGGCGGAAGTATCGAACGCGAGTACGGCGTCACTCTCGACGACGACGCGCTGACCGACACCACCACGCCGCGCGCGCTCATCAAGGTCGTCAACGAACTGCTGTCCGCGTCCGCCACCTCCTGACGTCCGCCACCCTCCTGACGTTCGCCACCTCCTGACGCCACCTCCTGACGTCCGCCACCTGCTGAGAGGACCATCCACCATGACCGCCACCACCAGCGAGGCAGGCCGCATCGCCCTCGTCACGGGAGCCACCAGCGGCATCGGACTCGCCGTCGCCCGACTGCTCGGCGCGCAGGGCCACCGGGTCTTCATCGGCGCCCGCGACGCCGTGAACGTCGAGTCCACCGTCAAGGAACTCGCCGCCGACGGGCTGACCGTCGCCGGAGCCGTCGTCGACGTCCGGGACGCCGACGCCGTACGGGAGTTCGTACAGGCCGCCGTCGACCGGTTCGGCACCGTCGACGTGCTGGTCAACAACGCCGGCCGGTCCGGCGGCGGCGTCACCGCCGACATCGCCGACGAACTCTGGGAGGACGTCATCGAGACCAATCTGACCAGCGTCTTCCGGGTCACCCGCGAGGTTCTCACCACCGGCGGCCTCCGCCACAAGGACCGCGGTCGCATCATCAACATCGCCTCCACCGCCGGAAAGCAGGGCGTGGTCCTAGGAGCCCCCTACTCCGCCTCCAAACACGGTGTCGTCGGCTTCACCAAAGCCCTCGGCAACGAACTGGCGCCCACCGGGATCACCGTCAACGCCGTCTGCCCCGGATACGTCGAGACGCCGATGGCCCAGCGGGTCCGGCAGGGATACGCCGAGGCGTGGGACACCACCGAGGACGCGATCCTGGAGAAGTTCCAGGCCAAGATCCCGCTCGGCCGGTACTCCACCCCCGAGGAGGTCGCCGGTCTGGTCGGCTACCTCGCCTCCGACCCCGCCGGTTCCATCACGGCCCAGGCGCTGAACGTCTGCGGCGGCCTCGGCAACTTCTGACCGCCGCGTAACCCGGCCCCGGGGCGACGGCCAGCCCACCCGCGATGTCGGCCCCGGGCCGACCGCCAGGCCCGTCCGCGTAACCCAGCCCCGGGCCGACCGCATGACCCGTCCGTGAAGCCCAGCCCCCGAACCTGAGGAGCAGTGACCATGACGACCCGTGAGGTCGAGCACGAGATCGCCGTCGACGCCCCCGCACCGGCGGTATACCGCCTGTTGGCCGAGGTGGTGAACTGGCCGCGCATCTTCCCGCCGACGATCCACGTCGACCAGGTGGAGCGGAGCGAGGGTGAGGAACGCATCCGGATCTGGGCCACCGCCGGCGTAGGCGGAGAGGCCAAGAACTGGACCTCGCGCCGCACCCTGGACCCGGAAGGCCTGCGCATCACCTTCCGGCAGGAGATCAGCGCCCCGCCGGTCGCCGCCATGGGCGGCACCTGGATCGTCGAACCGCTCGACGGGGACAGGGCACGGGTGCGGCTGCTCCACGACTACCGCGCCGTCGACGACGATCCCGCCGGGCTCGCCTGGATCGACGACGCCGTCGACCGCAACAGCCGCTCCGAGCTCGCCGCCCTCAAGACCAACGTCGAGGCGGCCCACGCGGCCGAGGAGCTGACGTTCTCGTTCACCGACAGCGTCCAGGTCGCGGGGGCCGCGAAGGACCTCTTCGACTTCGTCGACCAGGCCGACCGTTGGGAGGAGCGGCTGCCGCACGTGGCCACCGTGCGGCTCACCGAAGACGCCCCCGGGCTCCAGACGCTGGAGATGGACACCCGCGCCAAGGACGGCTCCACCCACACCACGAAGTCGTACCGGGTGACGTTCCCGCACCGGCGCATCGTCTACAAGCAGGTCACCCTGCCCGCCCTGCTGACCCTGCACACCGGCGTCTGGACCTTCGACGAGGGGCCCGACGGCACGGTCGCCTCCTCCCAGCACACCGTCACCCTGAACACCGAGAACATCCCCGCGGTGCTCGGCCCCGACGCCGGCGTGTCCGACGCCCGCGCCTATGTGCACTCCGCCCTGTCCACCAACAGCCTCGCCACCCTCGGGCACGCCAGGACGTACGCCGAGAACCTCGCAGGGGAGCAGGGCTGACATGGTCCACGACCGTCCGGACACCCAGGTGGTGGTCGTCGGAGCCGGTCCCGTCGGGCTGCTGCTCGCCGGGGAACTGCGCCTCGGCGGGGCGCGGGTCGTCGTACTGGAACGGCGCACCGGACCTCTCACCGAGTCGCGGGCCACGACGCTGCACGCCCGCACCATGGAGATCCTGGACAGCCGTGGACTGCTGGAGACGATCCCCGCCCCGCCGAACGACCTCCGCGGCCATTTCGCCGGCATCCCGCTCGACCTCGGCCTGCCCGGCAGCCACCCGGGTCAGTGGAAGGTTCCGCAGGCCGCCACCGAGCGGCTGCTGGGCGACTGGGCCGCCGGACTCGGCGCCGACATCAGGCGCGGCCACGAGGTACGGGCCGTCACCCGGAACGCCGGGTACGTGGAGGCCGAGGCGCTCGGACCCCGCGGCCCCGTGCGGATCCGGGCCGACCACCTCGTCGCCTGCGACGGCGAGGACAGCACGGTCAGACGGCTCGTGGGGGCAGAATTCCCCGGCCACGACGCGCGGCGCGAGATGGTGCGCGCCGACGTCGACGGCATCGACGTGCCCGACCGCCGGTTCGAGCGGCTGCCGGACGGCCTGGCCATCGCCGCCCGGCGGCCCGACGGCGTGACCCGGCTGATGGTCCACCCGCACGGCACGCCCGCCCGGACGCGCACCGGCGTACCGGCGTTCGCCGAGGTGTCCGAGGCGTGGAAACGGGTCACCGGCGAGGACGTGAGCACGGGCGTGCCGTTGTGGGTGAACGCCTTCGGCGACGCGTCCCGGCAGCTCGCCCGCTACCGGCACGGGCGGGTGCTGTTCGCTGGGGACGCGGCCCACCGACAGATGCCGATCGGGGGCCAGGCACTCAATCTGGGCCTCCAGGACGCCTTCAACCTCGGCTGGAAACTGGCCGCCGAGGTCACCGGCCGCGCCCACCCCGGCCTGCTCGACACCTACCACGACGAACGCCACGCCGTGGGCGCGCGGACCCTCGCCTCCATCGAGGCACAGGCACTCCTGCTGCTGGGCGGACCCGAGGTCGACGCGGTGCGCACCCTGATCCGTGAACTCGTCGCCCACGCACCCGTCCGCGCGCATCTGGCCGCCGCCGTCGGCGGACTCGATGTCCGCTACCCGGTCGGCGGTCCGCCGCACCCGCTGCTCGGCACCAGGCTGCCGGCCGTGCCGCTGGCCGCCGTAGGAGGCGCCCCCGCCACCAGCACCCAGGCGCTGCGGGCCGGGCGGGGTCTCCTCCTCGGCCGGGGCACGCCCCCCGGCCTCGGGGGCAGGGCCGTCCCCGTCTTCGCGCCGGGAGAAGCCGGTGAGGGAGCCGACGGCGGCTGGACCCTGGTGCGCCCCGACGGCCACGTCGTCCTGGCCGGCGCCCGCGCCGACACGCACCGGAAGGAATTCCACGACGCGCTCACCCGGTGGTTCCCGGCCGGGTGACGCCCCGTATCCCGACCCCGCCGACCCTCTCCACCCAGGTTCACCGGACGACGCCGACCGTCCCACGGCGGCCGGACTCCGCATCCACCGCACACCCGATCACCTTTCTCACGGAGGAAAGACCATGCCCCTCATCACGCCCGACGACCATTACCTGACCCTCTTCAACGTCTTCGAGACGGAGACCCCCGAGCTCCAGGACGAGGTCCTCGAAGCCATGCGGGACATCGTCGACAACGCCGATTACCCCGGCTGGATCTCCTCGACGCTGCACGCCGGTGTGGACTTCCCGGGCACCGCCAACTTCATCCAGTGGCGCAGCGCCGCCGATCTCCAGGTCCGCTACGAAGGCCAGAAGTTCCAGCAGAAGACCGTGCCCCTCTTCCACAAACTCTCCCGCACCGTGCGGCAGTTGAAGACGGAGCTCGCCTTCACCCAGCATCACCCCGCGCTGGAGGATCCCATCGAGTTCTCGCCCGACCGGGACGACCACACCGTGCTCATCGTGCTCGACACCCGACCGGAGGACCAGCGAGAACTCCTCGACACCTTGGCCGTGCCCGACGAGTGGATCAAGACGGTGCCCGGATACCGCTCGCACACCTACTTCCGCGGCCTGGACGGCACCTTCGTCGTCAACTACGCCCAGTGGGAGAGCAAGGAGCACTACGACGCCTTCCACACGTTGCCCGAGGAGCAGCGGCCCGCCGACGTCCGCGCCGGCCGCGACCGCGCCCGCGCCCTCGTCACCGGACGGCAGGCCAACACCTACCGGGTGACCCGCTCGCGCTCCGCGGCGACGGGCTGACGGCCATGGCGACGGAGCACAGGGCCGCGCCGGACTCCCGGCACGTGACCGACGGAACGCCGGACACCGAAAGGCCGGACAGCGGGGCACCGGCCGCCGCAGCGCTTGAGACCGAAGCGCTTGAGACCGAAGCGCTTGAGACCGAAGCACCGGCCGCCGAAGCGCTGGACACCGACGTGATCATTGTCGGCGCCGGCCCCACCGGCCTCACCCTCGCGGGCGAACTCCGCCTCGGCGGCGTACGCGTCGAGGTCCTGGAACGCCTCACCGCCCCCACCGGGCAGTCCCGGGGCCTGGGCTTCACCGCGCGGGCGATGGAGACGTTCGACCAGCGCGGGCTGCTGTCCCGGTTCGAGCCGTGCGGCACCCCCGAGACCAGCCCGGTGGGCCACTTCGGCGGCGTCCGGTTCGACTACACCGTGCTGCCGGGCGCCCACTTCGGCGCCCGCGGCATACCCCAGTCCCGGACCGAGGCCGTCCTGGAGAGCTGGGCCGTCGAACGCGGGGCCCATGTGCACCGCGGATGGGAATTCGCCGAACTGCACCGGGGCGCCGGGCCCGACGACGGTTCGGTGGAGATCACCGCACGCACCCCGGAGGGCGAACGCAGGCTGCGCGCCGCTTACCTGGTGGGCTGCGACGGCGGTCGCAGTCCGGTCCGCGAGGCGGCCGGCATCGCCTTCCCCGGTACCCCCGCCTCCCGGGTGATGTACCTGGCCGACGTCGTCGGCCGGTCGCTGCGCCCCCGGCCGCTGGGCGAACGCCTGGAGCACGGCATGGTGATGGCCGCTCCGCTGACCGACGGGGTGGACCGCATCATCGTCTGCCCGGACGGCAGCCCGCCCCGCGACGACGACGCGCCCGCCGGCTTCGCCGAGGTCGCCGCCGCGTGGCAGCGCCTCACCGGTGAGGACATCGCCGACGCCGACACCGAGTGGGTGAGCTCCTTCACCGACGCCACCCGCCAGGCCGCCGACTACCGCAGCGGGCGCGTGCTGCTCGCGGGCGACGCCGCCCACATCCACCTGCCGGCCGGCGGCCAGGGCATGAGCACCGGCATACTCGACGCGGTCAACCTCGGCTGGAAACTGGCCGCGGTCGCCCGGGGGACGGCCCCCGACCCGCTGCTCGACACGTACCACTTTGAGCGCCATCCGGCCGGTGCCCGGCTGCTGACGAACACCCGCGCCCAGGGCACCGTCTTCCTCGGTGGGCGCGAATCGGATCCGCTGCGCGCCCTGTTCGCCGAACTCATCGCGTACGACGACGTCAAGCGCCATCTCGCCGGAGCGGTGAGCGGCCTCGACGTGCGCTACGACACCGGCGGCGGGCACCCGCTGGCCGGCCGCCGCGTCGCACGACGGGTGCTGGTCGGGCCCGGCGGGGAGACCACCACCACCCGCCTCCTGCACTCCGCCCGCGGAGTCCTGCTCGACCTGGCCGACGACCCGGCGGTGCGCGAGGCCGCCGCCCCCTGGCGCGGCCGGGTGGCGGTCACCACCGCCGCCCCCAAGCCGGCCGACGGGGCGGACGACGAACTCGCTTCCGTGGCAGCCCTGTTGATACGACCCGACGGATATGCCGCCTGGGTCTCCACCACCTCGGGGGCCCACGGGCTCACCGAGGCACTGCTCCGCTGGTTCGGCCCGCCCCCGGCGGGCGTCCCGGCCGGCGCGCCCGCCCCGCAGACGAAGGACGTGTGATGGCAGTACGCCTGTTCACCTCGGAATCGGTGACCGAGGGACACCCGGACAAGATCGCCGACCAGATCAGCGACACCGTCCTCGACGCCCTGCTGCGCGCCGACCCCACCGCCCGGGTCGCCGTGGAGACGCTGATCACCACGGGCCTGGTGCAGGTCGCGGGCGAGGTGACCACCACCGCCTACGTCCCCATCGCCCAACTGGTCCGCGACCGCATCCTCTCCATCGGCTACGACTCCTCGCGCAAGGGCTTCGACGGCGCGTCCTGCGGGGTCTCGGTGTCCATCGGCGCCCAGTCGCCCGACATCGCCCAGGGCGTGGACACCGCCTACGAGAGCAGGGTGGCCGGGCAGGAGGACGACCTCGACCGGCAGGGGGCCGGCGACCAGGGCCTGATGTTCGGCTACGCCTGCGACGAGACGCCCGAACTGATGCCGCTGCCGATCCAGCTGGCCCACCGGCTGGCCCGCAGGCTCGCCGAGGTCCGCAAGGACGGGACCGTGCCCTACCTGCGGCCCGACGGCAAGACCCAGGTCACCATCGAGTACGACGGCGACCGCCCGGTGCGCCTCGACACGGTCGTCGTCTCCTCGCAGCACGCGGGCGACGTGGACCTGGACGGCCTGCTGATCCCCGACATCCGCCGCCACGTCGTCGGGCACGTGCTCGCGGAGCTGCTGGACGCCGGTCTCAAACTGGACACCGAGAACCACCGCCTGCTGGTCAATCCCACCGGCCGGTTCGAGATCGGCGGCCCGATGGGGGACGCCGGACTGACCGGCCGCAAGATCATCATCGACACGTACGGCGGCTACTCCCGGCACGGCGGCGGCGCGTTCTCCGGCAAGGACCCTTCCAAGGTGGACCGTTCGGCCGCCTACGCGACCCGCTGGGTGGCCAAGAACGTGGTGGCCGCCGGGCTCGCCACCCGCTGCGAGATCCAGGTGGCCTACGCCATAGGGAAGGCGGCCCCGGTCGGTCTCTTCGTCGAGACCTTCGGTACCGCCACGGTGGACCCGGCCGCCATCGAGCGGGCGATCGGCGAGGTCTTCGACCTGCGCCCCGCGGCGATCATCCGGGACCTCGACCTGCTGAGGCCGATCTACGCGCTGACCGCCGCGTACGGCCACTTCGGGCGCGAGTTGCCGGAGTTCACCTGGGAGCGGACCGACCGGGCGGCGGCGCTGCGCACGGCGGCCGGAGCGGATCCCGCGTGACCGCCGTGACCCCGTCCGCCGTCGCCCCGCCGCTCTCCGCCGGGGTGCGCCGCGTCGTCCTCGACGGCGCGGGCGTCCAGCTCTCCGCGCTGCTCGCCGAACCCGCCGCGGGCCGTGCCCCCCGTGCGGTCGTGGTCGCGGTGCACGGCGGCGGGGTCACCTCCGGGTACTTCGACGGGCAGGCCCATCCGTCGCTCTCGCTGCTGACCCTCGGCGCGAGCCTCGGATACACGGTGCTTGCGGTCGACCGCCCCGGCTACGGGGACTCCGCCGCCCGCCTGCCCGCCGGGCTGCCGCTCGCCGAGCAGGCGGTGGTGGTGCGCGCCGCGCTGGCGGGATTCGCGGAGCGGCGCCCCGGCGACGCCGGACGTCTGCTGCTGCTCGCGCACTCCTTCGGCGGCAAGCTGGCCCTGCGGCTGGCCGCCGACGAAGGGCTGCCCGGTCTGCGCGGCATCGACATCTCGGGCTGCGGCCACCGCAGTACGGTCCGTGCCGACGAGCCGCTGCCCCGCGCCGGAGTCCGCCGGGCGGTGCGGCACTGGGGTCCCGCCCGTCTCTACCCGGCCGGCGCCTTCCGGCCCGGCCGGGTGCCCGCCGCCCCGGTTCCGGCTGCGGAGGCCACTGAACTCGCCTCCTGGGAAGCCGACTTCGAAGAGATCGCGCCCCGCGTCCGGGTGCCGCTGCGGTTCACCTTCGCCGCGCACGAACCCTGGTGGCGGCACGGTGACGACGACCTCGCCGACCTCGCCGCACGGTTCGTGCACGCGCCCCGGGTGCACACCGAACGGCTCCCGGAAACCGGCCACAACATCAGCCTGGGGCTGACCGCGCGCGCCTACCACCGGGGAGCGCTGGACTTCCTGGGCGGGTGCCTCGCCGGCCCGGAGACACCCTGAGAACCGCCCGCCACCCCGCCCCGACTGCCCGCCCCACACCCACTGACCCCGCCACCCCGCACCGACCGCCCCGCCCCACACCCACTGACCCCACCACCCCGCCCCCGCACCACCCGCATCCCAGAAGGAGAGGCCGAGTCGACATGACCGCCACCAGCACCGCACCGCAGAACCGGACCGAGCCCCGCGCGGAGAAGGACGACGCGGAGCCCGACACCACCGCGGAGACCGTGAGCGCCCTGCGCGCCGAGGTCCGCCGGCTCACCGACCGGGCCGACCTCGTGGACCTCCTCGACCGCTACGTCAACCACCTCGACCGCGACCGCCACCGCGACGACTGGTTCGCCGACGTCTTCACCGAGGACGCCGAACTCACATTCCCCATGGGGACGTACGAGGGCTTCGCCGGGCTCGCCGCGTTCCAGAAAATGGCCCGCACCACCTTCGAGCGCACGCACCACCACGCCTCCGCGCACGCCGTCGCCGTGGAGGGCGACCGCGCCACCGTGCGGGCCCACCTGACCGCCGTACACGTCCGCACCGCCGGCGAACCGGCCACCCACTTCGACATCGGCGGCCACTACGAGGCGACCGCCGTGCGCACCCCCGAAGGGTGGCGCGTCAACCGGTTCTCCTTCGACCTGGTGTGGAGCACCGGCCAGGGGCCGCAGGGCGCTCCGGGCCACTGACCTGCGCATCTGCGGGGATCTGACGTACTGCACAAAGACCTGACACAACGTGCCTTGAATCTGCCGGTCACTCGGAACAGGCTTCATCCGGGCCTGTCGGTGCGCCCCGATCCGAAGTCCCCGGCCACCACCCCTCATCAAGGAGGAAGCTCCGCCATGCCCACAGCCAGCAACGAACCGCCCCTGCCCGCACAGGTGCTGCAGATCCTCACGGCCGGCTGGCTCGCCCAGGCGGTGAGCGCCGCCGCCGAACTCGGCGTCGCCGACGCGCTCGCCGACGGGCCCCGGCCCCTGGCCGAGATCGCCGCCGCCACCGACACGCACGCCCCCAGCCTCTACCGGCTGCTGCGGGCCTGCGCCGACATCGGGCTGTTCGCCGAGAACGACGACCAGGTCTTCGAACTGACACCCCTGGGCGACGCCCTGCGCGTCGACAGCCCCGTCAGTCTGCGGAACTTCGCGATCTGGACCGGCCTGCCCGCGGAACGTCACGCCTGGGCCGGACTCGCCGACGCCGTGCGCACCGGGCAGACCGCCTTCGCCCAGGTGCTCGGCAAGCCGGTCTGGGACTACATGCACGAACACCCCGAGGTGCTCGGCGTGTTCGACCGGGCCATGACGGAGGCGTCCCGGCAGATCATCGCGCCCGTCGTCGACGCCTACGACTTCTCGCCCTTCGGCACCGTGGTGGACGCGGGCGGCGGGCGCGGCGCCCTGCTGGCCGCCGTCCTCGCCTCGTCGCCGCACACCCGCGGCATCCTCTACGACCGCCCCGAGGTCATCGCCGGCGCCGGAGCGCCGCTGGACGACGCCGGAGTGCGGGACCGTGCGGAACTCGTGGCCGGAGACTTCTTCGCCTCGGTGCCGGGCGGCGCCGACGCGGTCGTCCTGTCCAACATCATCCACGACTGGGACGACGAGCAGTCCCGCCGCATCCTCGTCAACGCCCGCGACGCCCTCGCCGACCAAGGCCGCGTCCTGCTGGTGGAAGCGGTGCTGCCGGACCGGCCGCGCCCCTCGCCCACGGTCTCCCTGATGGACCTCGACATGCTCGTGGTGGCCGGCGGACAGCAGCGTACCGCCGACGAGTTCGCCGCCCTGCTCGCTTCCGCCGGCCTCCGGCTCACCCGCGTCGTCCCCGGCGGCCACTGCAGCATCGTCGAGGCCGTGCGCGCCTGACGGCCGCCCGGCCCCGCCCCACCCATCGAGCAACGCTCCGTGCGTCCGCACGGCCCGCACCAGGAAGAAGGTGGCCACCAGCCATGCCAGAACGGCTCGCACGCACACTGTGGTTCGGCGTAGGACCGGGGATCGGAGTCGCCGACGCCTCGGAGATCGTGCGCACCGTCGAGTACGCGGACAGGGCGGGGCTCGACTTCTTCACCGTCTCCGACCACCCGTACTTCGGCGACCGGCTGGAGGCCTACTCCTCCCTCGCGCTGCTCCTCGGCCGCACCCGGAACATCACGGGGGTCGCCACCGTCACCAACACGCCGACCCGGCCGGTACCGCTGCTCGCCCGTACGCTGGCGACCCTCTCCGTGCTCTCCGGCGGCCGGGTCGTCTACGGCGTCGGCGCCGGCGGGTACTGGGACGACATCGTGCGCTTCGGGGTGGACCGGCTCGGCTCCGCCGCCGCCGTACGCGCCATGGAGGAGGCCATCGGCCTCGTCCGGGCGCTGCACGGCGGCGGCGCGCCGGTCACCCTGGACGGCGAGTTCACCCGGGTCGACGCACTGGACCCGGCGGCGGTCCCCGCACCTCTGGTGTGGACGGGGTCGGTCGGCCCGAAGTCCCTGGCCGTGACCGGCCGGACTGCGGACGGCTGGATACCGGGAAACGCGGCCGACTGGCGCAGCGAGCGCTACCGCACCTCTCGCCCGCTGGTCGACGAGGCCGCCCGCGAGGCCGGCCGCGACCCCGCCGACATCGTGACCGTGTTCAACCTGCCCGGCCGTGTCACCGACGCCCCGCTGCCGTCGACCCGGGACGCCACGGGGCGCTGGCTCGGCGGCTCCACCGGTCAGTGGACCGAGGAACTCACCGAGGCGGTGCTCGAACACGGCGCCTCCGGATTCGTGTACTTCGCCTCGGGCGACCCCTCGGGCCGCACGGGCATCGAGCGCTGGGCCGAGGAGATCGTCCCGGCCGTCCGTGAGGCGGTCGCCAAGGGCTGACGACAGGACGAGTGGGCCGGCGGCGACGGAGCAGGAGAGGAAGAGGCGGACATGCCCGAGGCGAAAGTGACCCTGACGGTCAACGGTGTCCAGCACACCATCGACATAGAGGCCCGGCTCACCCTGGCCGGCGCCCTCCGCGACGAACTGGGTCTGACCGGAACCAAGATCGGCTGCGACCGGGGCGAGTGCGGTGCCTGCACCGTGCTCGCCGACGGACGCCGGATCAACGCGTGCACCGCCCTCGCGGTGATGCAGGACGGGCGCGAACTCACCACCGTGGAAGGGCTGGCGGCCGAGGACGGCACCCTGCACCCGGTGCAGGAGGCGTTCGTCCGGCACGACGCCTTCCAGTGCGGCTACTGCACCCCCGGCCAGCTGATGTCCGCCGTCGCCTGCATCGCGGAGGGCCACACCGGCGACGACGACGAGATCCGGGAGTGGATGAGCGGCAACCTCTGCCGCTGCGCCGCCTACCCGCAGATCGTCGCCGCCGTACGCGACGCGGCGCGCCGCACCGGCGAAACGGCGGCCCGCGATGCGTGACTTCGGGTACGCCAGGGCGGCCGACGCCGATGCCGCCGTGACCCTGCTCGCCGACCGCCCGGACGCCCGGCTGATCGCCGGCGGCACCGACCTGCTGGGTCTGCTCAAGGAGGACATCGAACACCCCGGCCTGCTCGTCGACATCTCACGGACCGCCCTGACCGGCGTCTCGGCCGGCCCCGACGGGCTGGTCCTCGGCGCACTCACCCGGCTCTCCGACGCCGCGGCGCACCCCCTCGTACGGGCCGCCTTCCCCGCGCTGGCGACGGCGTTGGAGAAGTCCGCCTCGCCCCAGTTGCGCAACCTCGCCACGCTCGGCGGGAACGTGCTCCAGCGCACCCGGTGCCCGTACTTCCGTGCCGAGACCGACCTGCCCTGCAACAAGCGGACCCCCGGCTCCGGCTGCGCCGCCCTCACCGGGCACCAGCGGGCCGCCGGTCTCTTCGGGACGAGCGACGCCTGCGTCGCCACCCACCCTTCGGACCTCGCGGTCGCCCTGGCCGCGCTGGACGCGACCGTCCTGGTCCGGGGTGCCCGGGGGGAACGCGTACTCGGCATCGAGGCGCTGTACGCCCCCACGGACAGCCCTCCGCACGTCGAACACCGCCTGGAGCACGCGGAGATGATCACCGCGATCCGGGTTCCCGCCACACCGCTCGCCGCCCTCTCGCGCTACCTCAAGGTCCGCGAGCGGGCGTCGTACGAGTTCGCCCTCGTCTCCGCGGCGGTCGCCGTCACCGTCGAGGGGGGCACGGTGAGCGACGTCCGGATCGCGCTCGGCGGAGTGGCCCCCCGGCCCTGGCGGCTGCGCGGAGCCGAACAGGCCCTCAGAGGTGGGCCGTTGACCCCCGAGTCGGTCTCCGACGCCCTCGCGTCCGAACTGGACGGCGCCCGCACCCTGCCCGGAAACGCCTTCAAGGTCCCGCTGGTCCGCAGGACCGTGGTCCGCGCCCTGACGGGAGAGAGCCCATGACCGCGCCCACCGCCGACCGGTACACCCGCACCGACGCCCGGGAGAAGCTCACCGGCGCCGCCCGTTTCGCCACCGACCGGCCGGCCTCCACCCACGCCGTCCTCGTCAACTCCACCGTGGCACGCGGCCGGATCACCCGCATCACCCTGGACCGGGACTTCCCCGGCGTGCGCCTGCTCACCCACGAGAACGCCCCCCGCCTCGGCCCGCTCGACGAGGGCGGCCAGATCGCCGAGGGCAAGGTCGCCGTCTACGTCCAGCGGCTGCTGCCGCTGCAGGACGACCGGGTGCACTACGAGGGCCAGCCCGTCGCGGTGGTCCTCGCCGACCGTCTCGACCTCGCCCGGGAGGCGGCGGCCGCCGTCCGGATCGACTACGCCACCGAACCGTCCGTCGTCCCGGCGGACGCGGACCCGGCCGATGCCCGGCCCGCCCGCGACTGGCTGGTGCCCTCCTCCTCGGACACCGGCGACATCGACACCGCCGTCGCCGCCGCCGACCTCGTGCTCTCCCGCGACTTCACCACCGCCGCACGCCACCACAGCCCCATCGAACCCGCCGCGACGGTCGCCTCCTGGGACGGCTCCGCCCTCACCCTGCACGACGCCACCCAGTCGCTGTTCGCCGTCCGCGCCACCGTCGCCGCCGTGCTCGGACTCCCCGAGGACGCCGTACGGGTCGTCGCCGAACACGTCGGCGGCGGCTTCGGCGCCAAGGGCTACGTCTGGCCGCACGTCCTGATCGCCGCCGTCGCCGCCCGCCTGGTCGGCGGAACCGTCTCGCTGGCCCTCACCCGCGCCCAGAGCTTCACCGCGCACGGCTACCAGCCCGGGACCCGCCAGCACGTGCTGCTCGCCGCGCGCGCGGACGGCACCCTGACCGCCGTACGCCACCACTCGGTCAACACCACCGCCCGCTACGCCGAATACCCCGAGTTCTCCACCGTCGGCACCCGTACCCTGTACGCCGCCGACGCCATCGAGACGCGGACCTCGGTGCTGCCCGCCGACCTGAACCTGCCCACCCCGATGCGCGCCCCGCACGAGGGCACCGGCATGTTCGCCCTGGAATCGGCCATGGACGAACTCGCCTACGCCCTCGACATCGACCCGCTGGAACTGCGGCTGCGCAACTACGCGGAGGAGGACCCCACCGAGAAGCGCCCCTTCTCCTCCAAGGAACTGCGCGCCTGCTACGAGGAGGGCGCCCGGCGCTTCGGCTGGCAGAGCCGCCCGATGCGGCCGCGCAGCCTCCGCGACGGCGACGAGCTGGTGGGGCAGGGCATGGCCAGCGTGATCCTCCACTCGGTCCGGCTGCCCGCGACCGCCCGCATCTCGATGGACCCCGACGGGCACGTCACCCTGTCGGCGGGCACCCAGGAGATCGGCGGCGGCACCCGGACGATCATGCCGCAGATCGCCGCCGAGACACTCGGCATCGACCGCGACCTGGTCACCTTCAAGATGGGCGACACCGCCCTGCCGGCCAATCTCTACTCGGTCGGATCCTCCACCGCCAACAGCCTCGGCTCCGCCGTCCGGGCCGCCGCACTGGCCCTGCTGGAGCGGCTCGGCGGCGACGCCCGGCCCCCCGCCGAGACCGTCACCGTCACCGAGACCTGGCTGCCGCGCCCTTCCGACCACTCCGTGCACAGCTTCGGCGCCGTCTTCGTCGAGGTCGGTGTCGACGCCGACCTGGGCACCACCCGGGTCCGGCGGCTGACCGGCGTCTACAGCGCCGGCCGGGTCATCAACCCGCTCACGGCGCACAGCCAGCTCACGGGTGGCGCGGTGTGGGGCATCGGGCAGGCCCTTCTGGAGGAGTCCGCCGTCGACCCGGTCCTCGGCCGGTTCGTCCACAAGAACTTCGCCGGTTACCTCCTCCCCGTGAACGCCGACGTCCCCGATCTCGACGTGTCCTTCGTCGACGAGTACGACCCGCACGCCGGGGCGCTCGGCGGACGCGGCATCGGCGAACTCGCCCCCATCGGGGTGGGCGCCGCCGTGGCGAACGCCGTCCACCACGCCACCGGACTGCGCCTGCGCGACCTGCCGCTGCGCACCGTCGAAGCCCTCACCGCCGACTGAAGCGCCGCGCCCCGGGCCGCCCCCTCTCACCCGAACCCTCGCCTCACCCGAACCCCCCTCGCCTCACCCGACCCCCTCGCCTCACCCGAACCCCCCGCACGTCCGCACCACCCGCACCCCGCACCTCAGAGAGGCACCCCGATGTCCCCAAGAACCACCGGGCCGGACCACCGCCCACGGCTCCGCCTCGCCCTCGCGCTGCTGGCCGTCACCCTCCCCGTCGCCGCCTGCTCCGGCGGCGGTACGGAGAACGCCGGGGCGAGCGGTGGCACGCCCCGCGACGGCGGCACCCTGCTCATCGGCTCCGAGGCGGACCCCTCCTGCCTGGACCCGCAGCAGACCGGCCAGATAGCGGCCCTGGACATCTCGCGCTCCGTCGTCGACACCCTCACCGACCAGGACCCGAAGACCGGTCGCATCGTCCCCTGGCTCGCCACGTCCTTCGAGACCAGCGCCGACGGCCGCGCCTTCACCTTCGTACTGCGCGAGGGCGCCACCTTCAGCGACGGCAAACCCGTCGACGCCGCCGCGGTCAAGGCCACGTTCGACAACCTGGTGAAGCTTCCCGCCAACGGGGCGCCCAGCTATCTGCGCGGCTACGAGGGAACCACCGTGGACGGGGCCCAGCGGCTGACGGTGAAATTCGACGCGCCCAACGCCCAGTTCCTGCAGGCGACCTCGACCACCGGGCTCGGCATCCTGTCGCCGGCCACCTTCTCCGCCTCCGCCGCCGAACGCTGCCGCGGCTCGTTCATCGGCTCCGGCCCGTACGTCCTCGACCACTACACCGCCAATCAGGAAGCCGTGCTGAAGAAGCGCGCGGACTACGCCTGGCCCTCGTCCCTGGCCACCACGAAGGGCGCGGCCCACCTCGACAGCGTGACGTTCTCGTTCATCCCCGAGGGCGGGGCCCGCTCCGGCGCCCTCGGCTCCGGGCAGGTCCAGATCGCCAAGGCATTGCAGCCCACCGACGAGGTCCGCTTCAAGGGCAACGGCTTCCGGATCCTCTCCTCGCCCGCCCCCGGCGTCGTGCCCCCGCTCTCCCTCAACCACAAGGGAATCCTGGCCGACCAGAAGGTGCGCCGGGCGCTGCTCATCGGCGTCGACCGGCAGGAACTGGTACAGACCGTCTTCAGCTCCGCGTACAAGCCCGCCACCAGTGTGCTGTCCTCGGCCACCCCGTTCTACAAGAGCGCGGGTGACAAGCTCCGGTACGACCCCGAAGGAGCCGGAGCCCTGCTCGACGAAGCCGGCTGGAAGAAGGGCGCCGGCGGCATCCGGGCCAAGAACGGCAAGCCCCTCAGCCTCACCTGGCTGATCCCGGCGCCCATGCCGCCCGCCGACGAGGCGGTCCAGGCCCAGCTGCGCAAGATCGGCGTCGACGTGAAGCTCAAGGCGGTCCCGCCGGCCGCGTACGTCGAGCAGCAGGGCAAGGGCCAGTTCGACCTCACGGCCGTCGGCGTCAGCCGGGCCGACCCGGACGTGCTGCGCAACCTCTTCTACAGCAAGGGCTCCAACCTCTGGCACCTGCCGCCGAGCGATCTCGACGGCTTCCTGGAGAAGCAGGCCGCGGCCCCCGACGAGAAGAGCCGGCAGGAAGCCGTGACCTCCGCCGTCGACTGGCTCCTCGACCACGCCGACACGGTTCCCCTGTACGAGGGCGCCCAGGTCCACGGCGTGTCCGACAAGGTCGGCGGCCTCGAACTCGACGCCTCCAACCGGCTCGACCTGCACGACGCCTGGCTCGGCTGAGGGGAGGAGAACCCGTGACCACGGCCCTGTACGCGGCCACCCGGGCATCACGCGCGCTGTTCGTCGTCTGGGCCGCGTTCACCCTCACCTTCGTCGCGCTGCGGCTGCTGCCCGGCGACCCCGTCGCGCTGATGCTCAGCGGACGCGGCGGCTTCGAGGAACTGACGCCCCAGCAGATCGCCGAGGCCCGGGCGGAGCTCGGCTTCGACCGCCCGCTGCTCACCCAGTACGGCTCCGCGCTCGTCGACGCGCTGCACGGGGACTTCGGCGCCTCGCTCCAGACCGGTCAGCCGGTCTCCAGGATGATCGCCGACGCGATGCCGCCGACCCTCCGGGTGGGGCTCATCGCGCTCGGTCTCGCGCTGGTCCTCGGCACCCTGCTCGGGGTGTCCGCGAACCTCACCCGGAGTTCACCGCTGCGGCAGTTCCTGCGCTCCGTGCCGTCGCTCGCCGCCTCCCTGCCGTCCTTCTGGGTGGGACTGCTCCTCATCCAACTGCTGTCCTTCCAATGGCACGTGTTCCCCTCCCTCGGGGACACCGGTGCCGAGAGCCTGGTCTTGCCGGCCTGCACCCTGGCGATCCCGGGGGCCGCGCTGGTGGCCCAGGTCCTGGGCAAGAGCCTGCACACCACCCTGCAGGAACCGTACGCCGACACGGTCCGCTCCACCGGAGCGGGCCGGGTCCGGCTGCTGTTCGGCCACGGGCTGCGCAACGCGGCCATCCCCGCCGTCACCGTCGTCGGACTCCTGGTCGGCTATCTGATCGGCGGCGCGGTGATCGTGGAGACCGTCTTCTCCCGGCCAGGCATGGGCCGCATCACCCAGTCGGCCGTCGCCACCCAGGACCTGCCGGTGGTGCAGGGCGTGGTGGTCGTCGCCGCCGTGGCGTTCGCCGTGGTGAACCTGCTGATCGACCTGGTCTACCCGGTGCTCGATCCGCGGATCCGCTCGACCGGACGGCTGGTGGCGGCATGACGCGTACCGCCCCGGCCGCTGCCCCGCCCCTGTCCGGCCCGCCGGAGCCGGCGGACCGCGAGGACGACGCGAAGCCCGCGTCGGGCCGGCCCGGCCGGCTGCGGCGAGCCCTGTCGCTGCCCCTGAGGTCGCCCGGCGTCACCCTGTCCGTACTGGTCCTGCTGCTGGTGCTCGGCTGGGCCGTCGTGCCCGAGTGGTTCACCGGCCGCAACCCGCTGATCGGCGTGCCGGCCGAGCAGTTCCGGGCCCCCAGCGCGGAACACCCCTTCGGGACCGACCAGTTGGGGCGCGATGTGTACGCACGCGTGGTGCATGGTGCCTCCCTCTCGCTGCGCGCCACGGTCGCCGCCCTCGCGATCGCCCTGGCCGGCGGAGTCGTGCTCGGGTTGATCGCCGGCTTCTTCGGCCGCTGGGCCGACTCCGTCATCATGCGGCTCGTCGAAGTCATGCTGTCGGTGCCGCCGGTGCTGCTCTCGCTCACCGTCATCACCGCCCTCGGTTTCGGCACCGCCCAGGTCGCCTTCGCCATCGGCGTCACCAGCGTCGCGGCCTTCACCCGGCTCATGCGCGCCGAGGTGCTGCGGGTGCGGACCGCCCCGTACGTCGAAGCGGCGATCCTCTGCGGCGCGCGCTGGTGGCGGATACTGCCGCGCTACGTCCTGCCCGCCGCCATCGGCCCCGTACTCGCCCTGGCCGCACTCGACTTCGGTCTCGTCGTCCTCGCCATCGCCGGACTCAGCTTCCTCGGCTACGGGGAGCCCCCGCCCGCCCCCGAATGGGGCTCGCTGGTCGCCGACGGACGCAACTACCTCGCCACCGCCTGGTGGCTCACCACCCTGCCCAGCCTCATCGTGACCGCCGTCGTGCTCGCCGCCAACCGGCTCTCGCGGGTCCTGGAAGCGGAAAGAGGACGCCGATGAACGCCCCGCGCACCCCGACGGACAGCCCGCACCGGGAGAGCCCGCCCGACCCGGCGGCCGCCAAGACCGCCGATCCCCCCTTGCTCGTCGTCGAGGGACTGCGGGTCGCCTACGGCACCGGCGCGGGCCGCCGGGTCGCCGTCGAAGGACTCCACCTCACCGCGGCGGCCGGACAGATCACCGCCGTGGTGGGCGAGTCCGGGTCCGGCAAGAGCAGTACCGCCCACGCCCTCGTCGGACTGCTGCCGGCCGGCGGAACCGTCGAGGCCGGATCGATCCGGCTCCGCGGCGAGGAACTCACCGGACTCGGCGAACGCGCCTGGCGGGACGTCCGGGGCCGACACGTCGGCCTCGTCCCGCAGGACCCCGGTGTCTCCCTCGACCCCGTCAAACCCGTCGGCCGCCAGGTCGCCGAAGTGCTGCTGGTGCACGGACTGGCGACCCGCCGGGAAGCGGGAGGCCGCGCCGTCGACCTGCTCGCCGGGGCCGGGCTGCCCGACCCCGCGCTGCGCGCCCGCCAGTACCCGCACGAACTCTCCGGCGGCATGCGCCAGCGCGTCCTGATCGCCATGGCCACCGCCGCCCGCCCCCGCCTCCTGGTGGCCGACGAACCCACCTCCGCGCTGGACGTCACGGTGCAGCGGCAGATCCTCGACCACCTGCAGGAAGTCGTCACCACCACCGGCACCGCGATGCTCCTGGTCACCCACGACCTGGCGGTGGTCGCGGACCGCGCCCAGCACGTCGTGGTGATGTCACGGGCCCGTGTGGTCGAAGCGGGCCCCACCGAACAGGTGCTCACCGACCCCCGCGACCCGTACACCCGCCGGCTGCTGGCCGACGTCCCCACGGTGGCCGCGCGCCCCGGGCGGCCCCGGCCGCCGGCCCCCGGGGCACGGGAACCCCGCACCGGCGAAGGCCCCGGGCCCGCGGCGGGTTCCGGCCCGGGCCGGAACTCCGTACGGGCCCAGGATCCGCCGCCCGGACCGCTGCTCCGGGTCACCGGGCTGACCCGGTCCTTCCCCGTCCGCGGTACCGGCCTCGCCCGTCGCCGCACGCGGACCGCCGTGGACGGGGTCAGCCTCGACCTCGCCCGCGGCGAGACCCTGGGACTCGTCGGGGAGTCCGGTTCCGGCAAGTCCACCACCGCCCGCATGATCCTCGGCCTGGAGAGCGCCGACAGCGGCAGCGTGCTGCTCGACGGCCGCGAGGTCACCGGACTGAGGGGCTCCGCCCGGCGCGCGGTCCACCGCCGGATGCAGCTCGTCTACCAGAACCCGTACGCCTCGCTGAATCCGCGCTTCACCGTGGGCGAGATCCTCACCGAACCACTGCGCAACCACGGCGTCGGGGACCGGGCCGAGCGGGCGGCGACCGTACGCCGGCTGCTGGACGACGTGGCCCTGGCGCCGGGGACCGAGGACCGCAAGGCGGCCGAGCTCTCCGGCGGGCAGCGGCAGCGTGTCGCCATCGCCCGCGCACTGGCGCTCGGTCCCGAACTCCTGGTCTGCGACGAGCCCGTCTCCGCGCTCGACGTCACCGTCCAGGCCCGCATCCTCGAACTCCTCACCGGCCTCCAGGAGCGGCACGGCCTCAGCTACCTCTTCATCTCCCACGACCTCGCGGTGGTCGCGCAGGTCAGCGACCGGATCGCCGTCATGCGGCACGGCCGGATCGTGGAGAGCGGCCCCGCCGAGCAGGTCCTGCGGGACCCCACCCACCCCTACACCGAAGAACTGCTGGCCGCCGTCCCCGGCGACCGGCGCACCCACGGCACGACGGAGGACCTCACATGGAGCTAGGGCTCATCACGTTCGGCAGCCTTCTCCCCGACCCGCTCACCGGCGAGACGCTCACCCGGCGGCAGCGACTGCGCGACGTGGTCCGGGCCGCCGCGGAGGCGGAGCAGGCAGGCTTCGCCTGGTACACCATCGGCGAACACCACTTCGGGGAACGCGACGTGATCCCTTCCCCCGCACCGGTCCTGGCGGCCATCGCCGAACACACCTCGACCATCCGGCTCGCCACCGGCACCACTCTGGTCGCCAACCGCGACCCGGTCCTCGTCGCCGAGGACTACGCCCTGGTCGACCTGCTCTCCGACGGCCGCCTCGAACTGATGGCGGGGGCCTCCTTCTTCCCCGACCCGTACACCGTCTTCGGCCAGGACCCCGCCACCAAGGCCGCGCGCAAACGAGAGAACACCGAACTGCTGCTGCGCCTGTGGTCCGAGGAGAACGTCACCTGGCAGGGGGAGTTCCGCCCCCCTCTGACGGGCGTGACCGTGCAGCCCAGGCCCGTGCAGGAGCGCGCCCCGCTGTGGATCAGCGGTGGCATCGGCCTCGACTCGGTCCACCTCGCCGTCGACCACCAGCTCCCCCTGGTGGTCGGTACCACCGCCCGCGAACCCGGCCTGTTCGTCCCGGTCTTCGACGCCTACCGGAACCTGTGGCGCGAGCGCGGGCACGCCGGTCCGCCCGGCCGGCTCGGCGCCGCCAGCCATGTGTTCGTCGCCGAGTCCTCCCAGCGCGCCCGGACCGTCTGGGAGCAGTACATGAACAACTACCTCACCGTGAGGAAGCCCGGCACCACCCACCACACCACCCCGCCCGACTTCGACACCTACATCGGCGACCAGGGACCGGCGATCTGCGGCAGCCCCGCCGAAGTCGTCGACAAGCTCGGCAGGCTGCACGAGGCGTGGGGCCACGATCTGCACCTGCTCGCCATCGACGTGGGCGGCATCCCGTACGCCGAGGTCCGGGCCGCCACCGAACTGACGGCGTCCCAGGTGCTGCCGCAGGTCGCCGGCCTCGGCACCGGGACGGTGACCGCCGGTGCTTGACGCCGACGTCCGCGAGCTGGCCGCCGCCCGCACCCTCGGGGCGTTCACCACCCTGATGCCCGACGGCACCCCGCAGACCAGCCTCGTCTGGCCGCACGCCGACGACGAGCACGTTCTCGTCGGCACCAACGACTCCCGGCAGAAGTACCGCAACGTGGTGGCCGATCCGCGCGTGAACATCCTGCTGATGGACTCGGTCAACAGCCGCCGCTACATCGAGATCCGCGGCCGGGTCGTGGCCGTCGAGCCCGGCGAGGCCGCCCTCGCCCTGGCCCGCACCACCTTCACCAAGTGGACCGGCAGCGACCGGCTCAGGGTCGCCGAGGGGGAGCGGGTCCTGCTGCGGATCCTCCCCGACCGCGTCCACCGCAAGGAATGACCGACCGGGGGCCGGTCCCGGGCAGCGCCGCCCGGG